>JAFAPL010000707.1 GCA_019247135.1 Chloroflexota bacterium
GTCCGCATCTAACCTGGCTGAGTACCCTGCCGTGGGCACAGTTCGCGATCGTCATCGTCGACGTTTGGCAACAGGTGCCGTTCGTCGGGATTGTGTTACTGGCCGGCCTGCAAGCGATCCCGGACGAGTATTACGAGGCGGCGCGCATCGATGGGGGCAACGCCTGGCGGTTGTTTCGGTCGATCACGCTGCCGCTCCTGCGACCGGCGATCCTGGTAGCGGGCGTGATCCTGACGACCAATGCGGTTCGCATGTTCGACCTGTCATATGCGCTGACGCTGGGCGGTCCCTACGCGAGCACCGAGACGCTCAGTTTTTTTGCTTTCGATCGAGCGTTCCAGGCGTTTGATTTGCCGCTCGCCGCCGCGGTGTCGTGGTTCGTCTTCGCGGTCAATCTGGTGATCACGTTTATCTTTGTGCGCGTGCTGCACGTGCGGATCGACCTGTAGTATGGCCAGCTCCGCGCGCGTTGGAGTCAGCTCCGGCTCGCGGGCGCTCCCTTCGATACGCACCACTGAGCTCGGCTGGAGTGCGCTGAAGTACGCGCTCGTGGTGGTCGTGCTGTTCTGCCTCCTCCTGCCGATCTACTGGATCTTCAGCTCGTCCATCAAGCCCGAGCGTGACTTCTTCGTAAACCCGCCGGCATTTGTCTTTCAGCCCACGCTGATCAACTACGAGCGCACGCTGTCGGACCTTCAATTCCTGACCTACCTCCGCAACAGCGTGATCGTCTCGTTCGCGGCGACGGGCCTGACGCTGGTTGTTGCCAGCCTGGCGGCGCACGGGTTGGCGCGCTTCTACTTTCCGGGTGCCAAAGTCATTGCGATCGCGATCCTGGCTGCGCGCCTGGTCCCGGGCGCCACCATGGTCATGCCCTATTACGTGCTCTTCCGCTGGTACGGCCTGGTCAACACGATCCCCGGGTTGATCCTGGCCTACGTCGGTTTCTCGTTGCCGTTCGCATGCTGGCTGTTGTACGGCTTCTTCCTGGAGATCCCGAGCGATGTCGAGGACTCCGCGCGCATCGACGGGTGTAGCGATTTCGGCGTGTTCTGGCGAATTGTCCTGCCGCTGACCCGACCCGGTCTGGCCGCTGCCGCGATCCTGGTGTTCCTCGGGACCTGGAACGAATTCCTGTTCGCCCTCGTTCTGGCCGGTCGCGATACACGCACCTTACCGGTCTATCTCGCCACCTTCATCAGCGAGCGCACCGTCTTCTGGGGCAGCCTGTTCTCGGTCGCATCATTCATGGTGCTGCCCTGCCTGGTCCTGGTCCTGCTCGTCCAGCGCAGCCTGGTGCGCGGCCTGACGGCCGGTGCGGTGAAGGGCTAAGCATCGTTTGCAGAGGAGGGTTGTCGGATGCTCATGAAGGCGCCTGTGCTCCAGGCTCCGCGTGCGCCGCTCACCGTTCAGGACGTCGAGATCGACGAACCGCGCGCGGGGGAAGTGCGTGTCAAGATGGCCGCCAGTGGTGTCTGCCACAGCTGCCTGTACTCATGGGACGGCTCGGTGGCCAACCCATCGGTGCCTATGATCCTAGGCGACGAGGGAGCCGGCGTGGTGGAGTCAGTCGGACCCGGCGTCGAGCTGACCCAACCGGGCGACCGCGTCATTATTTCCTGGGCGCCGAATTGCGGCCGATGCCACTACTGCACCATCGGCCGCCCCGTGCTGTGCGAGACCCGGGCAGTCGGCGGGCGGATGCGAGATGGCACACATCGCATGCACCTGAACGGGACAGACGTTTTCCACTTTGGCGGCGTCGCCACTTACGGCTCGTATACGGTTATTCCCGAGTCGTGCGCCATCAAGATTCCGGATTCGATGCCGCTCGATCGGGCGGCGCTCATCGGCTGTTCCGTCATGACTGGCGTCGGCTCCGTGCTGAACACGGCCCGCGTCGAGGCCGGCGAGAGTCTGGCCATCTTCGGCTGCGGCGGCGTCGGACTGAACGCCGTACAGGGTGGCCGCATCGCTGGCGCTTACCCACTCATCGCGGTTGACATCGCCGACAACAAACTCGAGTTCGCCCGCCAGATGGGTGCAACCCACACCATCAACCCCGAACGCGAGGACTTCCAGGCGCGCGTGAAGGAACTCACTGGTCGCGGGCTCGACTATGCGGTGGTTGCCGTCGGCAGTACCCGCGTCGCCGAGCAGGCCTGGTCCTGCCTGGCTGCCGGCGGAACGCTCGTTCAGGTGGGGGTCCCACAATCGGGCACGATCAGCATCGATCCCAAGGCGACGCTGGTCATGGCCGAGCGGTGCCTGCGCGGTTCCTGCTACGGCTCAGCCCGGCCGCGCGAGGACTTCCTTCGCTTGATCAAGCTCTACCTGGCCGGCAAACTCATGATCGACGAGTTGATCACGCGGCGCTACGGCATTGACGAGGCAACCGAGGCCTTCCAGGATCTCGAGGCCGGGACGCTGGCGCGTGGCCTGATCACCTACTGAGACCGGCGGAGTGGAGTACCGCACTTTCGGTCGGACCAGCCAGGCGGTCTCGGCACTCGGCTTCGGCGGAGGTCCGGCAGGCGTACCGAATTATCTGGTGCGCTGGGACTCGAGTGCAGAGCAGAACCAACGCCAGATCGAACGCGCAGTGCGGCGAGCGCTGGAGAGGGGCATTACCTACTTCGATACTGCCCCAGGTTACGGCGGCGGCATCAGCGAAGAGGTCATTGGCCGCGCCCTTGGTGCCGATCGGCATCGCGTGTTTCTTGCCACCAAAACGCCAGCCAGCGCGCGCACGCCCGACGGCATCCGCTCCTCCCTCGAACGCAGCCTGGCGCTCCTGCGGACGGACTATGTCGATCTGCTCCAATTCCACGGTAGCTGGTACAACCACCAGGATGTCACCCAGATCCTCGATCAGGGCGGACTGGAGACATATCAGCGGTTACGAGAGGAAGGCAGGATCCGCTTCCTTGGCTTTACTTCGGAGGGGCCGGGCGGGCCTATCGAGCATTTGATCGACAGCGACGGCTTCGATGCGTTGTTGATCTGCTTCAACTTCATCTATCAGTCGCCGGGCGCCTATCGTAATCGCGATTTGCCGCAACAGACGATCCTCTCGCAGGCTCGCGCGCGCGGCATGGGCACGGCGACAATGCGCACACTCACCAGTGCGATCTTCCAGCGCTGGATACGCGCGGTTGCGCCCGGAGTCGCCGACCAGGTCGACTGGAATGCCGCGCTGTTGGCTTTCAATCTCTCCCATCCGCAGGTCGACGTTGCCGTTATCGGCATGCGGTCGGAGGAGGAGGTCAACCGCAACGTCGATTGCGTCGAAAGCAACGCCTACCGGGTGGATCTGGGTGAACTCCACGGCGAGTTTGTCACCGGCTGAGGGGGAACGGATGCGATTTCTGCGTTACCAGACAAGCGATGGGGCGAGCTTTGGAGTCGCTGACCGGGATGGATCGGTGCGCCAGGTTCGCGGATCGCCGCTCGGCGAGCATTCGGTTGGTGAGACGGTCGGCCGCCTGGACGAGTTGCGGCTGCTTGCTCCGCTCGAGCCGTCGAAGATTGTGTGCGTCGGCATGAACTACGCGGACCACGTCGCGGAGTCGGGAGCCAAGATGCCCGAGTTTCCGCTGTACTTTCTCAAACCAGCCACAACACTGGTCGGCCATGGTGCGCCGATTGTTTATCCGCGCGACTCATCCAATGTGCACTACGAGGCGGAGCTGGTGATCGTGGTCGGGCGGCGCGGCCGCCGTATTCCGGAAAGCGAAGCCGCCAGGTATGTGTTCGGCTACACGTGCGCCAACGACGTCAGTGCGCGCGACTGGCAGCGCAAGGAAATGGCTGAGGGTTTCCTGCTTCACGGCAAGTCATTCGACACCTTCGCACCGTTGGGTCCAGTGATCGACACCGAGGTCGACGGCAGCGATCTGGCAATCGAGCTGCGCTTGAATGGTGAGGTCAAGCAACGCTCGCGGACCTCCCAGCTCATCTTCGGCGTACCGCGTCTCATCTCGGACGTATCCCAATTCATGACGCTGGAGCCGGGCGACGTCATCCTCACCGGTACGACCTCGGGCGTGGGCCCGATGCAACCTGGGGACCGAGTAGAGGTGAGCATCGAGAGCATTGGGACGCTGGCGAATCCAGTCGAGGCTGAGGCTGGCGACGAGCGGTGGCCAAGCGCCGCCAGGTCCAGCACGTGACAGACGTGTTTGCCGCGGCCTCGGAAGCCGTCGCGCGCGAGCTTTCGGTCCAGGACAAGGTGGTGCTCGTCACTGGCGGCGGGGCAGGTCTGGGTCGGGCGACAGCCAGTCTGCTTGCTCGACGCGGAGCGCGGATGGCTCTCCTCGATGTTCGACCCGACCGCGTCAAAGAGGCGTGCGCAAGCCTCGGGGAGGCGGCCCTGGGCCTCGTGGCGGATGTGTCGGAACCGAGTCAGATCCAGACCGCGATTGATCGGACCGTCGATCGCTTCGGTCGGCTCGACATCATGATCAACTGTGCCGGCATCACGCGCATTGACCCATTCCTCGAGATCACGCTGGAGCAATACCGCCAATCTATCGACATCAATCTGACCGGCTCCTTCTTCGGCACACAACTGGCCGCGCGGCAGATGATCAAGCAGGCTCCCGGTCGACAACCCGGCGAGCTCATCGGCCGCATCATCAATGTCACGAGCCCGTCAGCGGAGGCCAATAGCGACCATCAGATGGTGTATTCCATGACCAAAGCCGCGGTCAATCGGCTCACCGGCGGCGCCGCCGCGGCACTGTACGAGCGCCACGGTATCTGCGTGAGCGCCATCAAGCCATACGCGGTCCCGTCGCCTATGCTGGAGGGTATCTTCAGCCGCCGCGAAGAGCTGTTCGGTCTGCCCGCTGGTGATCCCGCCCGAGCCCGTGCTCGCCAGCTCGTGCGCGGCCGCTTCGAGCCCCTGGAGAGCCACGCCGAGGTGCTTGCCTGGATGTGCGCTGCACCGCCGGAGGTGATCAACGGGCGCTACGTTACGAGCACGCCGCACACGGCTCCGCTGTGATCAGGCGAACCATATCCCGCCATTGACGTCGAGTGTGCAGCCGGTGATGTATGCGGAATCGTCGCTGAGCAAGAACTGAATGGCAGCCGCCATATCAGCCGGGTACCCGTGACGGCCCAGCGGGATACGTGAAAGGCCAGCGGCAACGTCCTCCGCCGATCGGTCAGCCATCGCGCGCAGGAAGCGCTCGCTCTCCGTGCCGCCAGGAGCGATGGCATTGACTCGGATCCGATATCGTGCCAGGCTGCTCGCCATCTGACGCGTCAAACCGATCACCGCGGCCTTGGAGGCCACGTACGCAGGCCCTGCCTGGACGCTGCCCTGACGCGCGGCGGAGGAAGAAACATTGACGATTGCGCCTCCACCAGCAGCCCGCAACGCCGGAACGGCTGCGCGACTGCACAGAAAAACACTTTTTACATTCAGGTCGAACGCCGCGTCCCATTCTTCCAACGGCAACGACTCGATCGAGCGGCGATGTGGATGAGCGAGGCCGCTCACGCCGCCAGCGCAGTTGACCAGGTCCGTGAGGCGACCGAAACTCTGGACGACCGCGTCGACTGTTGTCTGTACCTGATCCGGACGTGTGACATCCAGCTCGAAAACCTTCCCCTGTCCCTCGTTCAGTCCAGCGGTGACCTGCTCAACGGAGTCGTGGTCGATATCCGCCAGCGCAAGGCGGGCACCCGCGGTTGCGAGTCGTTTGGCGGCCGCCTGTCCGATCCCGTGGCCGGCGCCAGTGATCAGCACCACGCGATCGTCGAAATAGCTCATGGCTCCGTCTCCGGCTCGATTTCCAGTCCGCCGAGAAATCGCGCGACCATCAGGTAAAAGGCGATGACAACAGTCAGCTCGACCAGCGCGCGCTCATCGAAGAACTCGAGCAACTCAGGGAATACATCAGCATCCACCGGCGCTCCCAGCGTCAA
This sequence comes from Chloroflexota bacterium, assembly GCA_019247135.1. The sequence continues at coordinate 5,938 of JAFAPL010000707.1, forward strand.
TGCCTCCGCGTAGCTCAGGATCGCTCGTTGCTGGCGTGTGAATAGCGAGCTGGCGCGCCAGTCCGATATGGCGCCAAGCTGGTCCTGGCTAACACCGTGCCGTAACGCGAGGCGGCTATGAGCTCGGGACGGATACTCCGCGCCGGCGAGCCTGGTCACGCAACAGATGGCGAGCTCACTGCTCGCCGGATCGAGAGTCGTTTGGAAGCGGACTGCACTCGCAAACTGCAGCCATGCGGACGCGATTGGTGGGCTGTGTAGCAGCATCCGGTACTGGTTGATCAACCGTCCACCGCGCTCCGCCGCAACGCGTTCTGCCAGGTCACGCAGTTCGTGGTTCGCCGCGCTCAGATCGACATACGCCAGGCGTGCCATCATCCCTCCGAGGTGCGGTACGCACCGAGGTGCGGTACGCTCGAGGGTATCGCTTCCTGCATGACGGCTGCGCACCGGAAGGAGGGGCACCGCCCGTGAAGATGCTGCTCGGACCGTGGCCAGCCGATAAACCGCTAGCCGAACTCCGCCGAACGTTTCCGCAGGTCGAGTTTGGTGTTGCCGCGTCATCCGTGGACGTCGTTGCCCAGATCGTGGATGCCGACGCGTACTTCGGTGCTCCGAACGCGGACGCCGTGCGGGCGGCGCGCCGCCTGCGTTGGATCCAGGCTTCCAGCGCCGGCGTCGAGTGGCTGGAAGCAGTGCCGACGGTGGTCGAGAGCGACATTGTCGTGACAAACACCCGCGGGGCCCACGCGGGCACCATCGGCGAGCACGTGTTCGCGATGCTACTGACGTTCACGCGCCAGATGCGCTTTTTCGATGAATGTCAGCGACAGCACAAATGGAGTCGAGCGGAGGGCGAAGAACGGGTACAGGGTCTGGCCGGCAAGACGCTGGACGTCATCGGCCTGGGCAATATCGGTCGCGCGATCGGGCAACGGGCGGCGGTATCGCGGGGCGGGATCGTGGACGAGGACGCGCTGGCGGAGGCGTTGCGGACCGGACGATTGGCCGGCGCGGGTCTGGACGTTACGCTGCGCGAGCCGCTTGCGGCTGACAGCCCACTCTGGGATGTCGAGCGGCTGATCATTACACCCCACGTCTCCGCCCACTCGCAGCGGACCATGAATCTGATGTGGGAGATCGTCAAGGAGAACATCGCTCACTTTCTGGCCGGTGAGCCGCTTACCAATCTGGTCGACAAGCGGCTCGGTTATTGATGCGAAGGGAGACCGTGCAGCGTGACACAAGTGGAACGATTGTCGGCGCTCGACGAGCTTGCTCGCGCGCTTTCGGGCGAGTACCGACTGGTCGACCTGTCGGAGGCACTGGTGCCCGGCCAGTGGCTCGCCGACGGTCACTATCGTTGGAGCCAAACGCCTCGACGGTATGAGCTGCGTCAGTGGATCTCCCCCGGTGGCCATTTTCAGCACTTCGTCGATGCCGCCTCTCAGGTCGGCACGCACGTGGAAACGCCAGCTCACATCGCGGACGGGGCGCGCTTACCGGACGGCTCACCTATCTCGCCGGGCGACGTGCCGCTCGAGACGTTCTTCGGCCCCGCCGCCGTCATAAACTGCGACGTTGCCAGACGTGCGGGCGACGGCAGCCGTCCACTCGTATCGGTGGAGCAGGTGCGTGCCGCTCGCCCGCACGATATCGTGCTGCTGTGGAGCTCCACGCCCGGACCGAACGGGCCAGCACTGTCGGACGAAGCAGCGCGTTGGTTGGCCGACCTCCCGATCAAGCTGATTGGCGAGCAGCACGTGGTGTTGCCCAACGAGCCACACCGCTTGTTTCTGGGTAGGACTGATCATCCAATTCCCATCATGGAGGAACTCAAGCACCTCGAGACCTTGAGTCGGGATCGTGTGCTGTTCTTTGGCCTTCCCCTCCGCGTCCACCGAATCGAGGCCACCTCGATTCGTGCCATTGCCTTCGAGCCCATCGCCTAGCGATGGTCGTCATCGATACGCATTGCCACGCGTCGCCGGTTTTCTACGAGCCCATCGAGTGCCTGCTTTTTCAGATGGACCGGTGTGGCGTGGAGCGTGCCGTGCTCATCCAGATGCGTGAGCAGTACGACAATGAGTATCTGTTCGCCTGCCAACGCCACCACCCAGAGCGGCTGGCAGCGGTCGTGCTGGTCGATCACGCTCGTGCGGCTGCGACCGGGGAACTCGAGCGCCTCGCCGAGCGCGGGGCAGTTGGACTCCGCCTGGCGGCAGATGCCCGCTCGCCCGGCCACGATCCGTATGCCATCTGGCGAGCTGCCGAGCAATTACAACTTGTCGTCAGTTGTCAGCCGAGCGGCGAGGCTCTCGCCAGCGACGCGTTCCGGGATCTGGTGACCACTGTGCCCGCGCTACGTATCGTCGTCGAACATCTCGGCGGACAGCATCGGCTGACGCCGCGCGGCCAGTCCGTTGAGCGTGCATCGGGCAGCCGGCTCGATAATCCGGGCCTGGAGCGAGTGCTTGCGTTGGCTCGTTTTCCCAACGTCTATGTCAAGGTGCCGGGGCTCGGCGAATTCTGCGAGCGGGCGATGCCGGTTACCGATCCATTTCCGTTTCTCGAGCCGATTCCACCCATTCTGGACCAGTTCTACGATGCATTCGGCGCCGACCGGCTAATGTGGGGCAGCGACTACCCGCCAGTCAGTGCTCGGGAAGGTTATGCGAACGCCCTGCGCTTCCCACGAGAATACTTTGCCAGCCGCCCCAGGCAGGCGCAGGAGCAGATCTTTGGCGGCACAGCCGCGTCCGTGTTTACCTTTGCCAGCTGACGAAGTCGACGAAATTGCGCTCGATGCGAGTCACCGATAACTGGCACCCGCGCTCAGCCTGTATCGACTGAGTCCGTACAGCCCGAGTGATTGCCGCTCGGCGGCCTCAGTTGCTCCAGTACCGCCGAATGCAAGTCCGCGGTGCGCTCGAGCTCAATCACCTGCGCACGCAGCTTCGACGGTAACACCAACCATCCCAGTCGCAGCGCGGGTGCGA
>JAFAPL010001083.1 GCA_019247135.1 Chloroflexota bacterium
GAGATCGAGCAAGGCGACAGCGCTACGAGCCCGCTCCACGCACTCCTCGGGCGAAAGCGGACCCGACCCCGCCCCAAGCTGATCGAGGGCTGCACGGTCGACTACCAGGCTTGGACCCATCTGGGCAACCTCCGAAACGAGCAAGGATATATGAGGTTCGGCAAGTCGATCACGGGGATCAGCTCGCATCGTATCCCTCGCGAACGCAGTCGCCCTGGCTCGTGCAGCTGTCAAGCGCCACGTGTCGTAGACGCGCCTGAATCTTCGCGGTCAGCCTTGGAAGATCGATGAGGCGGCGCGCTCGAGGGTAGGACTGAGAGCGGGCCACTCGCGCATCAGGGCGGCTCCGACGAACACGTCGGTGTGATGGCGGCCGGTGATGAGGCAGGCGATCTCGCGGTAACGGTGGGATCCGACCCTGGAGTAGTAGTCGTCGATCACGCAGGAGCCCCGAGCGTCACGGAAGCTCAGCCCCTCGGCTGCGGCCACCTGGTGCACCTGGCCGTCGCCGTCCTCGCTGTTGCGGTGGGTGCGAAACGCCGCCCAGCCATGGAGTTGCTCTGCTCCTTCGCGGGGGGTCACGTTCAGGTAGCCCACGTACAGGCCTGCCTGGTCTCGCAGCGCCTCGGTTACGGTGCCGCGGTCGCCGCGGATCGATCTCCACCCAGGCGGGTAGAACAGCGTCGCGTCGCTGGCTGAAGTCGTGGTATGGCGCCAGCCGCTGGGCGGCGCGCCAGGATCCAACCACGCGAACCCGGGCGCTGCGGGCGGCGTGTCGCCTGCGGCGACACGCGCCCGCGAAGCGCCGTCGGCGAGCACCAGGACGGCGCTGGCGAGCGCCAGCACCGAGGTGGCGACCGCGGCGATCACCACCGCTCGTCTACGTGCTCTAGAGGTTGCCATCACCGTCACTGGGCCCACCGTTGTTGTCGGGGTCCTGGTCGCCGCCGTTGCCCTGAGGGATCCCGCCGGTCGCGCTGCTCGAGGCCGCCGTCTGGGACTGGGCGGTGGTGCTGTGACTGGCCTGTCCCCCGGACGCGCCGGAGGAGGAGTGTGACCCGTAACCCACGCCGCCGCAGCCCGCGACCACGAGTGCGAGGGTCACAACCATAGTCGGCAGCAGCGCCGACCACTTCTTTGTCAGCTTGGTTCTTATCATTGTCAGTCCTGTCGAGTCGTTGCTGAGATGTGGGTGGTGCGACACTCGTTAAGACGCGCCGCCACGGGAATACCTTTCTAAGCGGCGCGTAAGTCTCCGGCCGGTCCCGCAGTCGAGTTCGAGTTCCCGGCCTAGGCCGGGCTCATCTCGAGAAGCGATCTGAGCTCGGGTGCAGCAGCGGCACGCTCGGCGACCAGCCGCTGCGCAGGATCGCGATCAGCGACGGAGGTGTGATCACGGTGGCGCGGCGACGCGTTGGTCGGCGGCGGCCATCGCAATAGCCGCCCGGTGACCAGGTGAGCAGTTGACCCGCCAGCACGAGATGTGGCCCGCCCGCTTCGAGCACGAACGCGCCATCAGGGAGCTGGCTGTACCGCGCCTCGTGAAGAGCACGCTCTCGTTTCCCGGGAGCGAGCCTCTCCCTGTGGAGTTGCGCGTCGATCGCGTCCGCTCCGATCTGGCCAGGATGGAGAGCCAACCAGAGCTCGCTGAATCTGTTGTAGTCGCTCCTTCGGCACTCCGCACACGGACGGTGCCCCGCTGCCAGCGCCGTCGCCTCGTCGAGAAAGAACAGTTCGGTGAACCGGCCGGGCGACATCAGCGGCGAGCGCCGGCGGCCGCGGAAACAAAGCCGACACGCGATCCACCGCTTGGTGGCGTAGTCCCGGCGGATCTCGCCTTCATCGTCGTGTAGGCATCCGCGGTTGCCATAGACGAGCCCTCGTTCCGGGGTGGCGATCAGCTCGCCCAACGGGGTGACGCGATTCCGTAACGGCACCGGCCCAGGCTAAAGAACCGCGAACGCGCGGACAACGCCGGCCGCGCGCGATTGCCGGTGGCTCCTCCCGCCATCGCGCGCGACGGGCTTCGGCCAATCAGCAGCTGGGATTACGCATGATCGGGCTGGCGTCTTCGGCAAGGCCCAACGCGGTCGTGAAGCTTCCGTACTGCTGGTCCCCGCCGAACGTGTTGCCGTTGTGCATCTGCCCGAATTCCCAAACGCACGCGCCGTTGACCGTG
>JAFAPL010001134.1 GCA_019247135.1 Chloroflexota bacterium
GCAACACCTTTGCCGCGAGGTTGGCTCGCTCAGGGCCACCGAATCGCTCCACCAGGTACAGCGCAAGGTTGAGGAAGGCCGTTGCGCCGCCGGAGGTTATGACATCGCCGTTATCAACGATCATCCGATCGGCCCGTAGGTCGACTGTTCGGATAGCGGCGAATTAGCTCGCCCGCAAACATCCAGTGAGTCGTGGGCGGCCGTCCATTCAACACTCCCGACTCAGCGACCAGAAACGCTCCAGTACACGAACTTGCGATGTGGGCTCCCGCCGCGTGCCAGCGCGCGATCCAGGCGGCCCAGCCGCGGTTCAGGGAAAAGGATTCCTCCAGGTCGTCGTCGAGCCCAGGCACAACCACCGGGTCTGGTACTCTTATCTCGCGCGCGACATCCGCCGGGTGCAGGCGGACACCATCACGGCACCGCACCGGCCGGTGGTTCAACCCAACAAGTCGGATGTCGAAGAGCCGCTGCGCGTCCGGACTCGCGATGAGCGCCCATGCTTTATCGGCTTTGATGAGGGCGTCCATCAGGCCCGCGGTCCCGATTGACGCGGTGGCCTCGAGCGCTGGGATGAGGACGCAGCATAACCTGATTGCACGACGCACCCCCGCCGAGCGGGTACTGGCATGGCCGATGGCGGCCGACGTGGTTCGCCGATACACCGAAGCGCTAGACGCCCGGGACTTTTCCGCGGCGCGCAATTTCCTCGCCGACGACCTGCGGTTCCAGGGACCCATTGACCAGTTCGAGAGGGCCGACGATTTTGTCAAAACGATCTCTGGGCTGTATGCGATGGTGCAAGGTGTCGAACACCAGGCAATCATTGCAGAGGGCGAGAACGTCGCCTGGTTCTACGTGCTCAAGACGCCCGTGGCGAATGCGCCGGTTGCGGAGTGGCACACAGTCCGCGACGGCAAGATCGTGCAGATTCGGGCGTATTTCGACGCACAACCGTTCGCTCACTGACACTTCGGCCACCCATAGCGCGTTCAGGGTGCGTGGATTCTGCCTTACGGAGCTAGTCGTCCTGGGCTACTCGACCACGACGACTAGCTTGCCTCCAGCGTCGCCCGATTCGAGCCGATGATGAGCCGCCCGAATGTCCTCGAAGCAAAAGATACTCGCGGGTTTTGCCTGATACACGCCTCCTGCCGCGTTCGCGACAATCTCGCGCAACGGGATGCTGGACAGCGGATAAGCTTGGGTCCCGAGCACGAAGGCGCTCGCGAAGAAATTGAGATTGACTCCGCTCGGCAGGTCGACAATCGGGTTGAAGGCGTCGATAGCTCCCATGCCACCCAGGAAACCGACGAAGCAGACCGATCCGTCCTTTCGAGGCATGCGGAGGGAGTCGCGAATTGTTCTGGATCCAACGATCTCCAGCACCCCGTCGATGCCATCCGGATACAGTGATCGCACTTCGTGGGACAGATTTCCGTTGTCGACCAGCACCCGGCTCGGTCCCAGCGCGTTGAGCAGTGGAGCTTTGCGCTCGTCGCGTGTTGTCGCCAGGACTGTGGCGCCGGCCTCGACCGCGATATTGACGGCCGCCTGTCCGAGCGAGGAGGTCGCTCCACGTACCAGGAGTGTATGGCCGCGCTCCAGGCGCAGATTGTTGAAGAGCGCGATCCAGGCGGTCGAGTACGACTCCGGAAGTGCCGCCAGTTCGGGCCACGGCAGAATCGGATCGAGCACGAACCTATTTGAGCGTGGTACGACGACAAACTGCGCGTAACTCCCGTTTCTGGAGCGACCCATGCCGCCGCAGACGGCGGCGACGCACTGTCCGGTGGGCAGCGTCCCACTTGGGTCGAGATCGACTTCTCCGACGCACTCGATGCCTGTCACAGGTGCTACCTCGCCCCATTCACCGGCTCGCATATGAGCTTCCGCACTGTTGAGCCCGAAGGCGCGTACGCGAATCCGGATCTCTCCGCCGCCGGGTTCAGGAATCGGCAGGCTGCGGATAACCAGGTTCTCGGGTGGCCCAAACGCGTCGAACACAATCGCCTTCATTTCGGTCGAACTTGTCATGGCCAGAACGTACGCTGCTGCCGAGGCCACAACAATTACGCATCACGTCATAAAGATCGTATTACCTGCCTGGTAATCGCTTCACCGCCCCCACAAGCGTATGATGCGAGTGGCATGGCAGAGCGACACCGGTTATCAGAACAGCGGACGACGCGCTTCGGCTCGCTGTTGCGGCACTGGCGCACGTTGCGCCGCATGAGTCAACTCGACGTGGCGCTGGGTGCCGATATTTCGCAGCGCCATCTCAGCTTTCTCGAGTCCGGTCGCGCCCGCCCAAGTCGGGGGATGGTGCTCAGAATCAGCGAAGTTCTTGATGTACCGCTTCGCCATCGGAATGAGTTGCTCGCCTCGGTCGGACTGGCAGCGGTCTACGCCGATTTACCGCTCACGAGCACTGAGCTCGATCCCGCGCGAGAGGCGCTCGAGCGCATCCTGCGCCACCATGAGCCGTACCCGGCCATGGTGGTTGACGGCGCCTGGAACATCGTGATGAAAAACTGTGCCTCTACCCGGATCATCGGTGCGTGCGTAGCCGAGGACGATCTGCAACGTCTTGGCTCAGGTGGATACGTCAATTTCATCCGCCTGATGTTCGATCCCGCCGGGATGCGTCCGCACGTGCGAAGCTGGGACGTGACTGCGACGTATCTTGTTGGGCGGCTGCGGCGGGAATACAGCTCGGACCCCGAATCGCCAGCGGCGGTCCTCTTGCGCGAAGTGCTGCCGGTTGCGCCGCCGCATTTCGTTCCAGCCGCGACTGCGCTGCCCTTGCCGCCTACGGCTCCGCTCGAGCTTGATATTGCCGGGCGCCCGCTCCGCTTGTTCAATACTCTGACGACATTCGGGACGCCCCAGGACGTATCCCTGCAAGGCGTGCGCGTCGAGATGTCCTTTCCGATGGACGCCGAGAGCGAGGCGCTGCTCGAGGAACTCGATCGACACGCGGAAACTCGCGCACGAGCCGATTAGCCGGCGAGGCCCGCGGCTGCGATCACACGTTCCGGTCGGAGCCGCACCAGCAGCTCGCCCGGAACGGCATTTCGGCGGCCGAACTCTCCGGCTCGGTCGGCGCCCATGTACCGGCCGCCGATCGC
>JAFAPL010001141.1 GCA_019247135.1 Chloroflexota bacterium
GACCGCATCGCAGCGGTCGGCGCCGACGCACGCCAGAACGCCGACGACGTCCGGGTCGTGGACGTACGCGGCATGACACTCATGCCCGGGCTGATCGACTGCCACGTGCACGTGACGGCCGTCGCTGCCGACCTGAGCGCCATGGCCGAGTGGTCGCCCTTCTACGTCGCGGCCCGTAGCGCCGAGGTCCTCAAAGGTATGCTCGATCGCGGTTTCACGACCGTCCGTGACGCGGCCGGAGCAGACTGGGGCATCGCCCAGGCCATCGACGAAGGGTTCCTCATTGGACCCCGCGTCTTGTTCGGCGGGAATGCGCTGTCGCAGTCGGGCGGCCATGGCGACGTTCGGTCGCGTGGCCGAATGTCGGTGCCAGAGTCCGCCTCGAACATGAGCAGCGTGTGCGACGGAGTTGATGAGGTCCGCCGCGCTGTCCGACATGAGCTGCGGCGCGGCGCGCATCACATCAAGCTCATGCTCAGTGGCGGAGTCGCCTCACCGACCGACCGCGTGGACAGCACGCAGTTTTCGCTGGATGAGATTCGCGCGGCTGTCGAGGAGGCAACGGCCGCAAATCGCTACGTGCTCGGTCACGCGTACACGTCCCGCGCGATCGACCGCGGGCTCGAGTGCGGTGTTCGCAGCATCGAGCACGGCAACCTGATGCAGGACAGCAGCATTGGGTTGTTTTTGAAGCACCACGCGTTTTACGTGCCCACGCTGGTCACGTACTGGGCACTGGCCGAGCACGGCAAGGCGGCAGGCCTGCCGCAGGCCTCGTTCGAGAAGGTCTTCGACGTGCTCGACGCGGGTCGTGGGGCGCTCGAACGTGCGTATCGTGGCGGCGTGCCGATCGCCTTCGGCACCGACCTGCTGGGAGCGATGCACCAGTATCAATCGCGCGAGTTCCGCATTCGCTCGGAGGTGATGCCGCCGATCGAGGTGATTCGCTCGGCGACGTCGGTGGCGGCGCGGCTCGTGTGCATGGAGGGCCAGATTGGCACGCTATCGCCTGGCGCATATGCGGACCTGCTGGTCGTCGACGGCAATCCTCTCTCTGACATCGGCGTCCTTGCCGAGCCGGAGAGCCACCTCAAGCTGGTGATGAAGGCCGGGCAGGTTTGTCGCGAGTGCGTGTGAAGTCGTGAGACCTGAATCGTGACGGCTGTCCATTCAAGACGCTCGGCGCGAGGTGCTACTGCCTCGAGGCTTGAACAGCCCGGCGAAAAGTAACTCACGTCTCAAGTCTCACGACTCGCGTCTCGTAGCCTTTCGACCGCCTGCGCGGCGCGGCGGAGCGCCTCACTGCTCGGGCGCACCGCGCCATAACGTTCTTCCTCATACGTCGTGCTCAACAGGTCGACCGCGGACGACGCATCCGGCGCGCGCTCGACGATGCGTGTCTGCAGTTGGTGCACGGTCTCGCTGGGACCCCGCGGAACACCGTTCGCGGCAGCCCACTCCAGCATGGCGCGGTAGGCTGCCCACGCGTCGGCCGCGGCGGTCGTACCGCCAACCCCGTGCGAGCGCGCACCGCGATGCGGGCCCTGGAACCGTTCAACCACCCAGCGCCACAGCCATGCCAGGAAATCACGCGCATCGCGCCCAGCCCCACCAGTGCGCTCGGCGCGCAGCTCTGGTTCAAGACTCCGCTCGTCTGGTGTCGGTGGCTGCAGCCAGTGGTCGAGCATCAATTTGACGACCACCAGGGCCAGGACGGCGGCGAGCAGCACCAGCACCAGCAAGATCAACGTGGCAAACAGCCGACCCTGATCGGCCAGCTCGTTCAGATTGCCAGGCGGTGGCAGCGGCTGCATGGTGGGCGGCGGGGGCAAGGTGCCTGGCTGCGGGATGCTGGGTCTGGGCAACAGCGAAGCCAACCACGCCAGGAACAGGCCGATCGGAGTGAGCAGCAGCTCAATTGCGCGCGAGAGCAGCTCCCAGAACGTGCCCAGCAGACCGGGTCGAAGCACGCCGACCAGCAACGCCGCGACGAAGCATGGCAGCACGGCCGTACCGATGGCCAGAACTCGGCCGCCCGTCACCGATATCGCGCCGGCTGCGTCCTGTCGCGCCAGCGCGTTGGCGATCACGCCTCCCAAAGCGAACAGTACGACCGCGGCTACCAGAAGCAGCGGGTCCTGCAGAAGGAATGGCCGCATCAGCGCGAGCACGCCGACAAGGCAAATTGCGAGGACAGCGAACTCCGTGCGCACCTCGAGCGCGGTCATCTCGATGACGGTGCTCGCGCTACCCCGCCACCACAACGCGAGGCCGAGTGCCATCGGCACGATGGCCGCCACGATCCATGAGGCGACGCTTCGCGAGTCCAGCTCGGGGGGAGTGGCCACCACAGCCCGCGCGACAAGCGCCGCACCGATGCCGACGAGCATGCGCCAGCTCGGGTCGCGCAGGTCCGGCCACAGCCGCATGGCGATGAAGCCCATGGGTAGCAACGCCACGACCAGCACCGGCCCCAGGACGCCGGGCCGTGCCTGACCCTGCGCGGGCAGCGACACGATCGGCAGCGCCACCGCGGCCTCCATGGCGAGGATCGCCCACACCACTCGTGCGTGAACGATGTGTGTGTTCAAACGCGGCCCTCGAGCACCGCGGCCAGATCGCAGCCCGGCGTGATGCAGGTTGTGGAGCTACCGGTGGCGGGGCGAATGTCGCGCGTCGTCGCGAGCAGGAGGTGCACTCGGAAACTGTTGGCGCGAAGATCGGCAAGGCCGCGTTCCAGCTCCGGCGTCATATCGGACGCGGCGAGCACCACTGTGTTGCCGCGCGGGAGCTGCGCCAGTGCCCACGGCAGCACGGGCTGGCTGGCGAGCGGCTGGAGACGCGCAAGCGCCTCCAGGAGCTGCTGCAAGTGAGCGGCGCTCGCACCTGCCGGCAGCACGATCGGCGGTCGAGTGTTCGCGAGCAGTGCCACGGGTGCGCCCTGCGCCTGAAGGTAGACGGCCAGCGAGGCCAGCGCGGAAATCGTGCTTTCCAACAGCTCCCCGCGATAGATGCCGAAGCCGAAGCCGCGCACGTCCAACAACAGGCTGACGTGCAGGCTCGCGGCTGGCTCGAGCACCCGCACGTGGAGCGCTGAACGCCGCGCGGTCGTGGGCCAGTGGATCAGACGCCGCGAATCGTCGGGCCGATAGTCTCGTACGGTCGCGGTGCGCGTTGGATCGGTGACGATGCTGCGCCGGCTGACCACGTCGATCGATGGATGATGCTGGGTGAATCCGAGCTGACGCAGCGGCAGTACGCGAGGATAGACCAGGATCTCGAAGCGGTCGTACCACGTGCGTTCGCGTTCGAAGAAACCAAACGGGTCGCCGGCGCGGAGTCGGGCCTCGCCGAGTTGGAACGCGCCGCGGCGCTCGCAATTCAGATGACGTTGCCAATGCTGGCGCTGGTACGGCCACAGGCTGAGCCCCCGCTCGACCCACACGAACTCAGGTTGGCTGTAAGAGCGCTCGCGCCAGCCCCGCGGCTGGAGTGCGAAAGGGACCAGTTCCCACACTTCGACCCACGGCAACGGGAGCGGGCGGGCGTTCACGACCGTGGACTCGAGGACGAGGTCGTCGCCGACGAAAGCCCGCGGTTGTAGCGTCCGTCGCCTGTACTGGACGCGCACGAAGGTGAACCTCGACCACGCTCTTGCCATGACGCCGATAACGAGCAAGCAGCCGGCGAGATAGGCAACGTCATTGGCCAGAAACGTGGCCGCGATCAGCGTCACCACCAGGAGGACGGCGAGCCCCTGTCTTCCGAAGAGCCACGGCGCCGCACTGAGCGGCCGAGCCTCAGGCGACTCGATCATCGGAATCCTGGTTCATCGCGGCCGCGCGGCTAGCGGTGTGCCGGCTCGAGGGGCACGGGCACTTTGTCGAGGATGGTGTCGATGATCTGGTCCGCGCCACGGCCGCGCAGGCGTGCCTCCAGCGACGCGATCAGGCGATGGGCGAGCACCGGCCGCGCCATCGCCTTGACATCATCAGGCGTCACGAACTCGCGTCCCTGGACGGCTGCCCTGGCTCGAGCTGCGCGAGACAGTGCGAGCGTGGCTCGCGGACTGGCCCCGAGCCGCACATCACCGTCCTGACGCGTCGCCCGCGCGACCTGGACCAGATATCGGCGCACGTCGTCGTGGACGCGCACGCGGCCACACGCGGCGATTCCTTCCAGGATGTCCGCGGGTTGCACCACCGTTTGGACGTCCTGCAACACGGAGGGTCCGCGTGCGACGAGCTCCTGCTCATCTTCCTCGCTCGGATACCCGACAGACATGCGCACGAGAAAGCGGTCCAACTGCGCCTCCGGGAGTGCAAAGGTGCCTTCCAGTTCGATGGGGTTCTGCGTTGCAAGCACGACGAACGGACGCGGCAACGGGCGAGTGACACCATCGGCGCTGACCTGCGCTTCCTGCATCGCCTCGAGGACCGCGGACTGCGTCCTGGGCGTCGCGCGATTGATCTCGTCGGCTAACAAGACGTTGGCGAAGATCGGGCCAGGGCGAAACACGAAGTCGCTGCTGCGCTGGTCGAACACAGAGACCCCGGTGACGTCGCTCGGCAGCAGGTCAGGTGTGCACTGGAGGCGGCGAAAGGTGCCGCCCATCGAGTGCGCGAGTGCGCGCGCGAGCGTCGTCTTGCCGATTCCCGGGACGTCTTCGACGAGGATGTGGCCTTCGCAGAGCAGGGCGATCACGGCCAGCTCGATGACGTCAGGCTTACCGACGATCACGCGGGCGACGTTGCTCGCGAGACGCGCGGCGAGCGCCTGCACCGTGCCGGCCATGCCGCGATCTTACGCCGCTCCGTTCAGCAGTACGGATTTGCAGGGCGTTACGATCCCGGCGATGGCCCAGGCGGAAGCAGCGCGCAATTGGACTGCGTTGTGGCGCACTGTCCGGATCGGCATCTCGGTCCGCTACACCCTCGCCGCGGCGGCTGCGCTCTCGGCCCTCGCCGTCGCACTGACCTTCGCTCCCGTTCGCTCCGATGACAGCATCGCGGCATCCTTGTTCCTCGCGGCCGTCGGCGTCAGCGGCTGGTATGGCGGTATCGGACCAGCTCTCCTGGCCACGGCGATCGGCGCGATCGCTATCGACTACCTCTTCGAGTTGCCGCCGTACACGCTCGAGGTCACCAGCTGGCGTACGTTGCTCGACCTTGCCGCGTTTCTCCTCGTCGCCACTCTGCTTGGTTCACTCAACGGTCGCCTGCGATCGTCGAACGTCCAGCTCAGAGCCGAGCGCGACCGGGCGCAAGCGGCCGTCGCAGCTCGTGATGAGCTGATGACCGCCGTGTCGCACGGGCTGCGTACGCCACTGACGGTCATCAAAGCCTCCCTGTACTCCCTCCATGACCCCGCGCTCGATCTCTCACCTGGCACCCGCGACCATTTGCTCGCCAATACCGAGGCCGAGGTCGATCGATTGATCCACTTCGTCACCGAAGCGCTTGCCTTGAGAAAACTCGAAAACACCGTCAGTCCGCGCTGGGAGTGGATTGCGCCCTCAGAACTGGCGTCTGCCGTGCTGGACCGCTGCCTGCCCGCGCTCGGCTCGCGGCCAGCGGAATTCGCCGTGCCGGACGATCTGCCGCCCGTGCGCGTCGACGCGACCTTGATGGACCAGGCGCTGACGGTGCTGTTAGAAAACGTCGCGGCGCATACACCGCCAGAGAGTCCGATTCGAATTGACGCCTCGCTCCACGCGCGCGAACTACGCATCTCAGTCAGTGACGCCGGGCCCGGGATTCCTGCCGCTGCCCGCCAGCGGATCTTCGATAAATACGAACGTCTCGACGAAGCGTCGTCCGGACTGGGCCTCGGTCTCGCCATTGCGCGAGCGGCGGTCGAGGCGCAGGGCGGCCGCGTGTGGGTCGACGAGAGCCCGCTCGGGGGCGCCAGGTTCGTGGTGAGCATTCCGCGCTCGACAGACACGGGCGAGGCGCGTGACGCGAACTAACGCCGAGCCAATGATTCTCGCCGTCGACGACGAAACGCACGTGTTGGAGGCTCTGCGCACGATTCTCGAGGGGCGCGGGTATCGCCTGCGCACCGCACCCAACGGCCCGATGGCGCTGGAAGCGATCAAGACCGAGCGACCTGATGTCGTGCTACTGGATCTGGCGATGCCGCGGATGAACGGGGTCGAAGTCTGCCGCCGCATCCGCTCGTTCAGCCGCGTACCCGTCCTGGTGCTGTCGGCCCTCGTGGACGAAGGGCAAAAGGTCCAGGCGCTCGATAGTGGAGCAGACGATTACGTGACCAAGCCGTTTGGCGTCGAGGAGCTGCTGGCGCGGATTCGGGCTGCGCTTCGCCGCGCCCAGGCTCAGCGTGACGACGAGGCCGTCATCCGACTGCACGGCATCGAGATGGACCAGGCCGCACATCGCATCATGGTCGACGGGGAAGAAGTCCATTTCACGCCCACGCAGTACGAGCTCATGCGTCTGTTTCTCACCAATCCAGACCGTTTGCTCACTCAGCGCATGCTGCTGATGGGTGCGCTCGGGCCGGAGTATGACGACGCGGTCGACAACTTGCGGACATTTATCTCTCAGCTGCGACGGAAAGTCGAGCGCGACCCGTCGCGCCCGAAGCGCATCGTGACCGAGCCAGGCCTCGGCTACCGTTTTCGGACCGAACCGTAACGGCAACGTAACTACTGGTACCGCGCCGCGGAACAGTGCCGCTACTAGGGCGTCCACCCCGGACCAGCGGCTGTCTACTAGCGGAAAGCAAGGCAGGACTGCGATCATCTGACATGATCTTGATGCCGCTGTGCCTTGTACCGCGCCACGGCCACGGCATCATGTGATGACCTTGATGCGCCTGTGCGCGCTGGCGGCCGGCCTCCTCGCCGCGGGGCTGGTGCTCGTCCTCGGGCTCGCAATGCTCGCCCGCCTGTACCTGCCGGAGTGGTATGCGCTACCCGGCGAGGTGTTGCGAATGACCGGCCAGCGCGTCCCCGCTGCTACGCCTGTCGCCGCCGCGCCGATTGTTGCCGTGCCAACCGTCGATGCCCCAGTGATCGCGACCGACACTCCAACGGTCGTCGCGCCACGGGCCGCACACGTCGAAGAAACCGTCCAGCCCGCGCCGACACCAGAAGCAACACCCACGCCGGTCCCGGTCACTGACGATGCAGACCCCGCCACGCTGCTTCCCGACAGGCGCTTCACCGTATTGTTGCTCGGCAGCGACAACGACCTGAAGTTCAGTCCGAACGCGGTTCTCACCCAGGCGATGATCCTCGTGAGTATCGACCCCAGCACGCACAACGTCAGCATGATTTCGATTCCGCGTGATTTCTGGGTGCCGATTCCAGGTTACGGTTACCAGAAGATCGACGTCGCCTACGAAGTGGGTGGGATCGCACTCGCCCGTCGCACCGTCGAGACGCTGTTCAACGTGAAAATCGACTACTACGCCTGGGTCGGACTGAATGGCCTGGTGCAGGTCATCGACACGCTGGGCGGGATCGACGTCAACGTGCAACACCCGATCCTCGACGAGATGTACCCGGACGACCTGAACACCGGGGATCCGTACGCGTACTTCCGACTCTACATTCCGGCCGGTCCACAACATCTGGATGGCACCCGTGCGCTGGAGTATGTCCGCTCGCGACATGGTGACTTGCTGTCGGATTTCGGCCGCTCGGAGCGCCAACAGCAAGTGCTCCTCGCGATCAAGAATCGTGTCCAGAGCGTCCCCGGAGCCACGCGTATGCCGCAGCTCGTTTCTGCTCTCGACGGGTCCGTGAAATCCGACCTGTCCGTGCCCGCGATACTCCAGCTGGCGGCAATGAGTCGAGATGTTCACTCCGAGAATATCCATCAGCAGGTGCTTTCGGCGCCTGATTTCGCCTGGCTGGGCTACTCGCCGGATGGCACACAGCAGGTTGTGTTTCCAAATTGGCCGGCGATCCGTCCGGTGATTGCGCGCCTGTTGAGTTGATGCGTACGGCCACCGTTGCGTTTGCTGTGTTCGTGAGCCTGGGCTTGCTGAGCGGACTTGTTGGCCTGGCGCGGCTCTCCGCGCAGCTGAACCCCGTGCTAGCATCGGCGCCGCTGCCAACTCCAGTCGTTGTAGTCCCGGATGTAGCAACGCCGCAGCCCACTCCAGTCGACATACGGGCGCCCATCCGCGTCATTGCTCAGCCGACATCGAATATCGCGGCGATGCCAACGCCGATTTCACAGGCGAACCCGTGGTGGCTGCTCTTCGTCATGAATGGCGATTTGTGGGAAACGGATGGCACCGCGCCAGTCCAGCTAACTCAGGAAGGCTCCATCAGCCAACCCGCGTTGACCGACAGCGGACTCGCGTTTACTCGGCGCGCGCGAAATGCCTCCGATATCTGGTTAGCCTCGGCCGAACAGCCACCGCGGCCGATAACGCGGAATAGTTCGCCGACCGTCGCGCAAAACCACTGGGCGAGCGAGCCCGTTTTTCTGCCTGGCGGATCGCGCCTGTACGTGCTTGGCGATTTCAACAAAGCCGAGACAGGCGCGGGCGACCTGGCCGTGTGGCAGTTGAGTCTCGAGCAGACTCGCACGGTGCAGATCACCCGTCCGCCCGCGTATGGCGGCGGCGACCAGGACGTGACCGTCAATCCAGCAAATCCGGACCAGATCATCTTTACGCGCTATGCGTACACCGGAAGCACCGCACAGCTGGCCGAGCAGTTGCAGTGGTTGGACGTGATGACCTCGACGCTCGTGCCGTTAACAGAGTTGGAGCATCCGTCACGCCAGGCCAGCTTTTCGCCGGAGGGTGACCAGGTTGCGTTTATCCAGCAGGGGCCCGGCTCGGAAGAGGCCCTGTACGTTGCGGACGTTGCCCTATCGCCAAAACGCGCCGAGCTGGACAACGCCCGCCAGGTTGCGACTGGCCTGCTCGCCAACCCCGCTTGGGCTCCGGATGGGAGCTCGCTGACATATGTGTCCGGGACGGGTGATCGGTTTCAGCTATGGACGATCCCGGTCGACCGTGGCGCCGACGGAACACAAAGGTTTGGAAGCGCGCGACAGCTCACGACCGGTCCGAGTATCGACGCAACCTCTCGGCCGGTGTTCATGACCCAGGATCAAGCGGACGCGGTCCGTCGCTGGCTGGTGGTCCAGCCGTGAAGCTGCGCGCTCCTATCCTGGGACTCGCCGTTGTCCTTGCAACGAGTGGCTGTCTGGCGAATCCTCAGCGCGACCAATCGATTCGATTGTTCGGAGATCTTGTCGGCGCGCAGTCTGCCCTGTCAGAGCAACCGCCACACATGGATCCCGCTTGTGGTGCGGTCTTCAATGCGAGGACGCGCCTGTACGGCGAACCTGGCCTGACTGCCGATCAGCGCGCCTGGACCGCGCTCGTGGACTCCGCGGTTGCGCTCGCCGCGGTGTGTGGCGAGGCCACGTTGCTGCAGGTACCTCCGGGCCCCGCGGAGTCCTTCGCCGTCGCGCAAGCTCGTGATCGCTGGCAGAAGGACCTGCCGCGCCAGCTAGAAGTTGCCTGCGCACACCTGCGCGACGCCGCATCGGCCCTGGATCGTTCCACGCCTTGTTAACAGTTGGCGACAGTCTCGCCTGGAGGCCGGCGCAGCGCTTAGGCTGTGAATACGACGCTGGATGCAACACGCTCTGGACTGACGAGCGTTCGCCCTCGGGTCGAGTACAGTCCCGCTGAACGCGAATTCGCGCTTTTGCTGAAGCGCCGCCTCGACGACCTCCTGCAAGGCAAGCGCAGTCGACTCGACATACTGCGGAAGTACCCGCGCGAACCAGGTCGAATCGGTGTCATCCCCACGCCGGATGGGTTTCCGTTGCATCACCTGGGCCCGGACACCCTCGAGGAGCTGACGTGGAAGGCGCTCCGCTTCATTCAGGCGGAGGATGATGGTGGACCCATCGCGCAGACGGCGGACGACCAGGGAGGCATCCTGGAGGTCCAGACGTTCCCGACCAGATATCCGCACATCGTCATTGAGCGTGTGGACTACTTCCGACGCGACGAGAACTCCGAGCCAGACAGCATCACCTGGTCTCTGCATCGGGTGCAGAATCCGCGCGCGCGGGGGTATGGCTTGCTTGACGCGACGAACCTGCTATTCGAGCTCGTTCGGCTGGTGCGCTGACTCGCTCAGGCCTCTTGCCCGTTGCGCCGAAGTAATGGGCGGAGTCCGTTCAGTGCGGCGGCGACATTCGATCCATTGTTCAAAGCTGTCGCCCCTACCGGACCAACCACGCCCGTCGCCGCAAGCAGCATTCCCGCCGCGTTCGGCGCGCCCACGATCATCAGGTTCTGACGAATCACCCCGAGCGCATCACGCGCGATGTCGACGGCCACCGGTAATCCATTGAGATCGCCGTGCAAGACGATGTCGGCCGTTTCGCGTGCGACCTCGCTCGCGGCCTTGAGCGAAATGGAGACGTCGGCGTAAGCGAGCGCCGGAGAATCATTGATGCCGTCACCAACCACTCCGACCACGCGGCCGCGGGCTTGCAGCTCGCGTACGATCTCCGCCTTGCGTTCTGGGAACACCTCCGCTTCGACCTGGTGGATGCCGAGCTGGTGCGCGACGTGCTGGGCTACGCGCGCGTTATCGCCAGTCACCATCACGCAGTGTTCGATACCGCGCGCGCGCAACGAATTGATGACCGACCGAGCCTCTGTGCGCGGCACGTCCGCGTAGCAGATCGCCCCGAGCAGGCGCCCATCGCGCGCCACGAAGACCGTCGAGGCGCCGCGTAGACCCGCCTCATCAGCCACACGCTGTGCCTCTGCCGTCACTTGAACCTGCTGGCGAGCCAGGTAGCGCGGACTGCCGACATGCACGATGGAAGCGTCGATTTCCGCGCGAACGCCGAGCCCGACCGCGAAGTGCAGATCGCCCCGCTCGGGTACGGACACGCCCGCACGCTGGGCGGCATGGACGATCGCCTCGGCGGCCGGATGGCTGAGGCGCTGCTCGGCGCCGGCCGCGATACGCAGCACATCGTCGCGAGTGACGGACGGGTCGAGCGCACGCACCTGCGTGACGCGCGGGCGGCCTTCCGTGAGTGTGCCGGTCTTGTCGAAAACGAGCGTGTCGACGGCAGCCAATTGCTCGAACGCGCGACCGCCCTTGACCAGGATGTCGGCATGCACTGCTGCTGTCATTGCCGCCAGCACGGTCGTGGGCGCCGAAACGCGGATGCCCGTAGCGAAATCGATGATCAACACTGAGACGGCGCGTGCGACGTCACCAGTTACCAGGAGCAACCCGCCCGCGAGGGCAAACGTCGGCACGACGAGGCGGTCCGCGTAACGACGCGCGTAGTTCGCGAGGCGCGTGTCGTGGAGCGGCGCGTCCTCGAGCAATTGCACTATTAGGCCAGCGCGTGTGCGTGCCCCGACCGCTTGCGCCCGCACGTACAGTTTGCCGTCAGTGACGACCGTGGATGCATAGACAGTCGCGCCAGCAGCCTTCAGGACCGGGACCGACTCGCCGGTCAAGGTTTTCTGGTCCACCAGCGCCCGCCCGCGGAGCACCGTGCCATCCACGACCAGCAGTTCGCCCGGGTAGGTCACCACGACGTCACCTGGCTGGATCAGCTCGGCCGCCAGGCGTTCCTTGCGGCGGCCGCGCAGCACCCAGGCCGAGCGCCCCTGGGCGGCAAGCAGGCTCGTGAGTGCGCCGTGCGACCGCCGCGCGGTCAGCGCTCGAATGTATTCGCCGCCAGCAATAAGCGACGCCGATAGTGCGGCCGCCGCGATGTCACCACGCGCGAGAAGGATGCTGATGGCGGTCGCGTCCAGCGCGTCAGCTGACAGTTTTCGCTCCTCGCGCAGGCTTGCGGCGGCTCGCACCAGCACCGGCACCGCGCTCGCGGCGAGCAGTGCACCGCTCAGCAGAGTAGGCGCACCGAGGAGTGACAGCCCGAGGGCAAGCCCGCCGCACACGAGCGCACCCCGGCTTGCCTGCTGAGTCGGCCCGGCCCGCCCGCTCTCGAGCGGCACACCCGCTCGAAGCATGTGCACGATGTCGCTGACGCTGACACTTGCAGGCTCGTAGTCGACGACCAGCGACGCGTTCGGTACAGACGCACGCGCCGAGACCACGCCCACCTGGCGGCAGAGCGTCGCAACGAGCTGTCCGGCAAGCTGGGGTTCCGAGCGCAGGCCAGGCACGCGTAGCCTGAGTCGGCCAGGCACCTGGTGAACGACGGAGCACTCGAGTGCCAACGTGTTAGCTGTGGGCAACGCGAGCACCCGCCCCACGGCCGCGCTCGGCCGCGTGCGGCTGGATTCAGCGGGCGCGGACGAGCTCAAGCAGGCGTGCTCGTACCCACTCCCGCGGCGCTCGACTTGCGGTCAGCCTCGACTTCGGCACGCGCCTCCGCATACACGTCTTGCAAGGTCTCTCGGCCCTCAGCAGTCATGTTGCGGAACCAATCGCCAATCTGCAGGGCCCCACGCACGCTGCCCTTCGCCACGGGTCGCAAGCCCGAGCCGGCGGTCTGCACGGCCGCCAGGGCCAAGCCGAACCCCACGCCCCAGATGGCGCCGCCCGTTACTGAATCGAGAAATTCTTCCATTGGAGCGCCTCCTGTTCATTCACAGAGCGTTAAGCTTAACGCGTGCTCGAAGAAGCGATGGGCCGCCTCATCAATGGCGCGTTATGGGGTTTGGGCGCCGGTTTGATCGTGACCGTCTCTCGTGGCGGGGGTGAAGGCCTGCGTTCCGTGGCTAAAGGAGTTATGAAGGGTTACATCGCGATGTCCGACCGCGTGCAGGAGAGCGCGGCCGAAGCACGCGAGAACCTGGACGATCTGGCGGCTGAGGTGCGCGCCGAGCGGGCGAGCCACGAGGCGAGCCCCGACGCGGGCCATTTTGAGGGCAGTTGAGCCAGCCGCATCGCG
Source organism: Chloroflexota bacterium (assembly GCA_019247135.1). The sequence continues at coordinate 12,903 of JAFAPL010001141.1, forward strand.
CCCGTGTCACAAGCCACACACCCGGACGGGTGCGTGTGCGGCTCGCGCGTGGGACACATGGGACTGGAGAGAGCCGGTCGCAAGTGTTGCACGCCGCCAAGCACGGTCTCGAGGATCGCATGGGCCCGGGCCGCGTCGAGGTGAGCGCCGCGACCAACAGCCTGCTGGTGCATTACGACCGCCACGCCCACTCGTTCGATGACGTGCTCGGGATGCTGAACGACGTTGGTCTGGTCATTGGCGAGACGGCCAAAGCGCTCTCCGACGGCGAGGCGGGACCAGACACCAGCACGACATCGGCCAGCATCGTCACCGCCGTCTCAGATCTCGACCGGAGACTGGCCAACATGACTGGTTATCAGGTCGACTTGAAGACCTTGTTTCCGCTGACGCTGGGCGCCCTGGGCGTCGTCCAGCTGGCGAGAAGTGGCTTCGGTCTGGGGGATGTGCCAGCGTACATCCTGATCTGGTACGCCTTCGACTCATTCTGGAAGTTCCACAGTCGCACCGAGCCGACACGTGACTGACGCGCAGCCCGCCGGCGCTCGATTGATCCTCTACGTCGGGAAGGGCGGTGTCGGCAAGACGACGCTCGCGGCCACGACGGCGATACGTACCGCCGAGCTTGGACACCGCACGCTGGTGGTCAGCACGGATCTCGCGCATAGCCTTGGCGACGTGCTCGGAACAGAGCTGGCATCTGAGCCGCGCGAGCTCGCACCGAATCTCAGAGCGCAGGAAGTGAACGTCCTCGAAGAGGTCCGACGAAGTTGGGGCAAGGTGCAGGCGCGCCTCTCGGAATTTCTTCGCCAGGAGGGCATGCCCGAGATCCAGGCTGATGAGCTTGCGATCTTGCCCGGCATGGAGGAGGTCGCGGCGCTTATCCAGATCGAGCGCCAGGGTCGGACGGGTGAGTACGACTGCGTCATCGTCGATGCGGCGCCGACCGGCGAGACGATTCGCCTGCTCAGTCTGCCCGAGTCGTTCCAGTGGTACGCGGCGCGAGTTGTCGAGTGGCGGGGCAGACTCAAACGCATCGCTGGGCCACTGCTGAGCCAGGTGTTGCCCGATCTCAGTGTTGTCGACGTGATGACCCAACTCGCGGAGCGCGTCAAGCGCTTGCGTACGGCACTGGTGAACCCGAAGCGCAGCAGTTACCGAATCGTGCTGACGCCCGACCGAACTGTTCTGCGCGAGGCACAGCGAGCCGAGACATATTTGAACCTGTTCGAGTATCCGGTTGACGCCTTGTTCGTGAATCGGATCCTGTCGGAATCGAAGCGCAGCGATCCGTACCTTGAAGCTCTCGTGAGTCGTCAGCGCCGAGTCCTGGAGGACATCGAACGCACGTTTCCGAGTCTCCCCCGCTTCGAGGTACCGCTTACAGCGGATGAGCCAGTCGGATTGGAGGCGCTCTCGGCACTCGCGCGTCAGACGTTTGGCGATCGAGACCCCGCCGAGGTGATGCACGTGGGCGCGAGCCAGAGCATCCAGCGCGATGGCGACACGTATGTCCTGCGGATTCCCATGCCGAACGTCGAAGTGAGAAAACTCGACCTGACCAAGCGCGGCGACGAGCTATACGTGGACGTGGGCAACTTTCGACGCGAAGTCGCTCTCCCTCTGGCGCTCTCGACCTTTCAGCCGGGCGTCGCGCGCGTTCACGACGGCGTACTTGAAGTCCCGTTCACTGCAGAGGACGATGAAGATCACCGGCCGGGCCATGTCGTCGCGGCCGCGGGCGATGAAAGGAGCACGTAGATGGAAGAAGTACTCGGTATCCTCGGGTTCAGTTTCGGCGCCAGCCTTGGAGTCAGCGCCGTGCGCAGCGTCGTCGGCGGTTCACGCCCAGTCTTCCGCGACGTGCTGAAAATGGGCCTTCAAGTCTGGGACGGGCTCGCCAATGTGGCGGAGTCGGCGCGTGAGGAGGCCGCGGCCGCGAGTTCCGACCCGGCGGTCGCGCGACGGGGACGCCGGCGTGCCGAGCCACAGAAGATCGTGATCGCGCACGAATAAGGCCTGTGACAGTGCACGACATGCCCGAGCAGCCTGGCCCGAAGGCTGCGCCTGCTTCAGACGAGACGCCTGAGGATCGTGGCCTGGTCGCCCGCATCGGGCCGGTCGAGATCGACTGGCCGAAATCCATCGGCTACTTCGGGGGGGTAGGCTTGGCGGTCGCGTTCGAGATCATCGAACCGCCGCTGGCTGTCTTCATCGCCGCGATCCCGTTTCTGAAGCTGCTCAAGCAGCCGCATCAGCCGTGGCCGCTGCGCATCGCGGCGGACGTGGTCGAGGGGGCGGCCAAGCCTGTCGGCGGCGACGCGGAAAGCACCGTGCGCGTGAGTCAGGACACGTAACGTCAGGCGCGCCGATCAGGCGCGAGGCTGAGCATCAGTGTGTGCAGCAGCGTCTTGCTAAATCGGTCGTCCGCCTCGGGATCGGCCGACTCGCCCATGAATCGGCGCATGAGCGTGCGACCGATGCACGGGCCGAGCACGAGCCACGCCGCGGCTTCGGGGTCCACCCGCCGGCCAATGCGTCCAAGGCGCTGCTCGGCACGGACATACGCGGCCAGATGCTCGATCGCGCGGTGCGGCCCGACATTCTTCGAGCGCAGCCGTTCCTGGTGCCGCGCCAGCAGCTCCGGCTCGGCGAACAGCGCCGCCGCGACCGGTAGCGCCTGTTCGTAGAACGGCAACGCCACCCGCACGATCTCGTCGAGGTTGCCCCGGACCGTCCGCCGGCCAACGCGCGACGGCAAGTCGTGCAATGCGGTCACGAGCTGCGGCACGCGTTCGCCGATCATGCACAGGAAAAGATCGGCTTTGTCGGTGAAATGCCTGTACAGCGCGGCTTCGGACAGGCCTGCGGCGTGGGCGATCTCCTTGGTCGTGGTGCGGGCCAGACCGATGTTGTGCATAACGCAGACGGCGGCATCGAGGATCTGTTCGCGTGTCTCGGCGCCGGCCCCGCGCGCGCGCGTAGTCATGCTCTCCCCCATAAACGTTTGACAAATAAGTGAGTGATCACTAACGTGCTTGTAAGCGCACACTCAGTCTATCACCCCCGGCAGTGTGATGAGCCCCACTCGTTTCGCCATCCGTAATCCTCTTGTGGTCAGTGGCATCGCCCTCGCGCTGTGCCTCTTCGGCCTGTTCGCCTACTTCAACCTCGGCGTTGCCATCTCACCCAACGTCAACATCCCTCAGGCTGTCGTCACCACCACCTACAACGGTGCCGACCCCGCGACCGTCGAAGCCAACGTCACCAAGCCGATCGAGGACGCCGTTGCCACGTTGCCCAACATCGATACCAATGGCTTGACCTCGACCTCCGCGTACGGCGTCTCGATCGTGAGCGTGCAGTTCACGACCGCGGCGAACCCGGACCTGGTAGCCGTCGATGTGCAGCGGGTCGTCAACGGCGTCCGCTCGAAACTACCCGCTGACTCGGACGCGCCAACGGTCACCAAAGTCGACTTCAACGCGCAGGGCGTTGCCACCGTGGTGCTCTCTGGTCCGGACCTCGTGAAGCTCGAAGACCTGGCCGAGAACTCCCTGCAGCAACAGTTCAACGCCGTACCGGGCGTGGGCACCACCGTCATTCGGTCCGGCATCACGCACGAGGTGCACGTCACGGTCGATCAGGACGCGCTGCGTGCCTACGGTCTGTCTATCAACAACGTCGCCAACGCGCTCCAGTCGCAACAGCTCGAGGTGCCGGCCGGCACGATTACGCAGGGCTCGACTGACATCAGCGTCTACTTCGATTCCCTTGCACCCAGGATCGAGGCACTGGGTGACATGGTCATTCAGCAGACCGACCATGGCCCAGTTCACCTGCGCGACGTGGCGACCGTGCGGGATACGTTCAAGACGCCCAGCAGCATTGTGCGTGTCAACGGCCAGGAGGGCATCTCGCTGGCGGCCATCAAACTCGCGGACGCCAACAGCATCTCTGTCGTCGACGGCGTCAAACAGAAGATCGCCGAGCTCAACCAGCAGCTCCCGCAGGGCACGCACCTGGACCTGGTCATCGACGCCTCGACGTACACGTCCAGGTCGTTTACCACGGTCCGCAACGCGCTGCTCGAGGCGGTGCTGGCGACGGGTCTGATCCTGCTGCTGTTCCTGCACACCTGGCGCAGCACGATGATCGTGCTCGTCGCGATTCCCGTGTCGGTGCTCTCGACGCTCGCGCTCATGTCCGTGCTCCACTACAACCTGAACCTGCTCACGATGGTGGCGCTGGTCGTGAGCGTGGGCATCCTGGTGGACGACTCGATCGTCGTCCTGGAGAACATCGCGCGCCATCTCGGGATGGGCAAGACGCCGTTCCACGCCGCGGTCGATGGACGCAGCGAGATCGGCCTGGCGGCGATCACGATCACCCTGGTCGACGTGGTGGTCTACGTACCGATGGCGGTCATGACGAGTGGTCTGCCCGCGCAGTTCTTGCAGCCGTTCGCGGTGGTGATCACCGCCGCGACGCTGTCCTCGCTGCTCGTGTCCTTCACGCTCACGCCGATGCTTGGGCGCTTCTTTCTGCGCGAAGAATCTATGGCTCGCGGCCCGCTGGCGCGGTTTGGCGTCCTCTGGGACCGCGGTTTTCTGGCGCTGGAGCACCAGTACGAGCGGCTGCTGCGGGTCTCGCTGCCGCACCGATGGATCGTCATTGCTGTCGGTCTGGCCAGCTTCGCCGGAGGAATCGGACTCCTGGTCCTCGGCCTGATCGGCCTCGACTTCTTCCCGAATGGCGATCAGAGCGAGCTTGACATCACCCTCACCATGCCGCCGTCCACGAGCCTCGACGCGACCAACGAGGTTGCCCAGAACATCGAAGACGTTCTGCGGCAGTACTCGGAAGTGCGGAGTTTGTTCACAGTCGTGGGTGAGTCGACCCTCGGCGGCGACCCGACCCAGATTGGCGGTACGAGTCAGGCCCAGATCACGGCCCTGCTCGTCCCGCGCGCGGATCGGCAGCGCTCTTCGGCAGCTATGGGCGAGGATGTGCGACTGCGGCTAGAAGGCCGCTACCCCGGTGCAACGATACGCGTCGGTATGCCGAATGCCTTCGGCTTTGGCGGCTACGGGGGCGCTCCGATCCAGATCCTGGTCCAGGGCCCCGACGCGGATACGGTCGACCAGCTGTCGCGGCAGATTCAATCGCAGGTCGGACAGGTGCCCGGCGCGGTCGGCATCGACAACAGCAACGACAACTTGCAGACCCAGTTGCGCACTCGGATCGACTGGACCCGCGCGGCCGATCTGGGCGTCAACCCGCGTGATGCGGGCACCGCCTTGCGCTCGGCGCTCGACGGCTTTACGTCCAACTCGAATCAGTTCCGTCAGACTGGTCGGGCGTCGATCCCCATCCGCATCGTCACCGCCCACGCGTCTGCGCTCACTCCGTCTGACATTCAAAGACTCCCGGTGAGCGGTGCCGTGGGAACGGTTCAGTTGGGTCAGTTCACGAGCGTCGAGCAGGTACGCATTCCGACGACGATCAGCCACGTGAATCGGCTGCGCAGCGTCACCATCGGCGTGAGCGCCGGTGAGGGGCACCTGGTCGGGGATCTACAGAACGCGGTGCAGAAAGCAGTCGGAGCGGTGCCGCTGCCTGTCGGTTACAGCGTCACTTACGCGGGCCAGGGGCAACAAGGTGGCAGCGCCTTCGGCGATCTTGCCCGCGCGATGGGCATGGCCGTGCTGCTCATGTACATGCTGATGATGATGCTGTTCCGTTCGCTGACGCTGCCGTTGGCCGTGCTGATGTCGCTGCCGCTGGCGATGATCGGCGCTCTGGGCGCGATGGCCTTGACGCACAGCGCGTTCACGTTGTTTTCGATGCTCGGCGTAGCCGTTCTGCTCGGGTTGGTCGGCAAGAACGCGATTCTGCTCGTCGATCGCACCGACCGACTGCGTCAGTCCGGCCTGGATCGCGCGGCGGCGCTTCTGGCAGCCGGGCCGAGCCGGCTCAGGCCGATCATCATGACGACGCTGTCGGTGATGGCGGCCCTGCTGCCGATCGCCTCCGGACTCGAAGAGGGGTCGGAGCTACTGCAGAGCGTGGCGGTGGTGCTGATCGGCGGCCTGCTCACGTCGACGTTGTTGACGCTGGTGTTCGTGCCGGCGATGTACACCGTGTTCGACGACCTGCAACAGCTCGTGCTGCGGGTGGTGCGGCGTGGCTCGCGCGCTCCGTCGCCGAGACAAGCGCCGCGCCTGGTCCCGTCCCCCGCCGCCGACGGCGCAGACTAGCACCGAGCGCCCGTAGGGATGTTCGAGGGGGCGAAGCCCCCTTGAACTCTCCGAGAGGAATTCATTGCCTTCGAGTACGATCCTTCGGTGCCGCCGCATGAGAAACAGCTGGCGGAGTACGCCGCCTACCTGTTTGATGTCGACGGCACACTGACCTATCCCGACCGAGCCATCCCTGGCGCCGCCGACGTCCTCGTCGCGTTGAAAGCGCGCGGAAAGCACGTGCTGGCGGTCACGAACAATTCCTCGCTCGGTCGACACGCCATCGCGGAACGCTTCCGAAGGTACGGCCTGCCACTCGACGACGCTGACGTCTTCTCGGCCGTGCACGCCACCGCCCAGTTCGTCGCTCGAGAGTGCCCCGGTGCGCGCGTTCACGTCTTCGGCAATCCCGGTCTGCGCGACGAAATCGCACGCACTGGCCTCAGCGTCACCGACGAGATCGATGTCGACTACGTCGTCGTCGGCAATAACGCGAGCGTCACGTACGACCGCCTGACGCGCGCCATGCGCGCACTGCTCCGAGGCGCTCGATTCGTGGCCGTCAACGCCGATCGTATGTACGTCGG
>JAFAPL010001148.1 GCA_019247135.1 Chloroflexota bacterium
ACGAGAATGGGTACGTTCAGCCGCATGCTCGCCAATAGGACGCTGAAGGGGATCGCCGCCAACGTGCAGATTCCCTCGACCTGTGCCCCACGCAAGTAGGCGTGAGCGGCGGCACCTTCTCCGATCTCGTCGGAGATCCAGGCCTGAGTCGCGCCGCTCAGGAACGTCGCGCCCAGACCCCAGATCACCTGGGCCACGAGAATGGAATCGAAGCGGGGCAAGCTGCCTTCGATAGCGAAGCCCGCGCTCATCATGAGCACGCCGAGCACGACTGCGAGGCGACGACCGTAGACGTCAGCGACCAGGCCAGTGGGGACTTCCGCGAGCAACGCACTGGCCTCGAGCACGGTGCCGACGAGCACCAGTTGGAGTGGGTTGAGTAGTGCCACCTCCGCTTGCCACACGAGGTTTACGGTGGCGATAAGGCTGAAGCCGAAGGCGACGCCGCCTTCGAGGAGCAGATAGGCGGGATATGCGCCGATGCGTCGTGACTGCTTCAGCTACGAACGCCTCAGTGCGTGCGGCTGTACACGGCCTCGGCAGCGGCGGTGCCGCTCGCTCTGGCGCGATAGCCCTGACGCGCGAGGGCGTGCTCCAGCGCGGCCAGCAAGAGCATGATGTTGGCCTGCTGAGCAGAGTGTCCCATGATGCCGATCCGCCACATGCAGTCGGCGAACTGGCCCAGTCCGCCGCCGATCTCCAGATTGAATTCTTGCAGCAGAATGGAGCGCACCTCGGCGGCCGACACGTCCGCAGGTGCAAGGACGGTCGTGACCGGCACCAATCGATAGTCGGGCGACGCGAACAGCCGCAAGCCGATGGCCTCCAAACCCGAACACAAGGCGCGGGCGTGCAAACGGTGCCGTTCGAAGCGAGGCCCAAGCCCCTCCTCGCACACGATCCGCAGCGCCTCGCGCAAGGCGTACACGTTCAGCACGGGCGCGGTGTGGTGATAGACATGCTCGGCGTCCCAGAAGCGCGAATGAAGCACCAGGTCGAGGTACCACGTCGCGACAGGTGTTTTACGTTCGTGAAGCCACTCGATCGCACGATCTGAAAGCGTGATCGGCGCCAATCCCGGCGGCGCAGAAAGGCACTTCTGGGAACCGCTGTAGCAGATGTCGATGCCAAGTTGGTCGACCGGCAAGTCCGCCCCGCCCAGAGAAGCGACGGCGTCGACCGCGAGAAAGCAGTCGTTCTCACGACACACCTCCGCAAGACCTTCGAGGGGTTGCTCGACGCCCGTCGAGGTCTCACCGTGAACCATGGCCAGGACGCGCGGATGATGCGTGCGCACGGCGTCAATGACCTGACTCGTGGAGATCGGTTGTCCCCATTCGGCATCGATGACCACGACCCGCGCATTCAGCCGCTCGGCCACGCCCAACCAGCGCTGGGCGAAGAAGCCCGCGCACGCGATAACCACTGTGTCGCCGGGCTCGAGCAAGTTGACGAGCGACGCTTCCATGCCGCTTCCGCCGGTGGCCGGCAACGCGAACGTGGCGCGATTGCGGGTCTGGAACACCCGCTTGAGCAGCGCCGCGGTTTCTTCTAGAACGCTGAGGAATGCAGGATCTTTGTGGCCGGTCAGCGGAGCGATCAGCGCCTGCAACACCCGCGGGTGAAGGTTGCTCGGCCCGGGCGCCATCAGAATGCGCTGCGGAGGAAAGGCGATCGCGCCTTCAGCAGTCGTCGTGGTCAAGGTGGCTAGAGTATGCGTCGAACTTTCGAGCGCGCGGCTTCATTGCCCTCGGCCTTCCTGCGTCTCTAGACTGAGCTATGACCATGCACGATCACGCGCTGCCTGCGCCCACCAGCAGGAATCGCGCGTGGATGCCTGCCGCGCTGGCCGCTGTCTCAGGCATCGTCGTGCTGGCCCTGCTCGGGCTCATGTGGTTTGGCCTGCAGCAGAAGGAGATCGCCGGCAGCAAGGTCGTCAACGTCCCGTTCACCAGGGCGCCCGACTTTACCCTCGGCCTCTTCGACGGTTCGTCGCTCACCCTGTCGGATGCTCTGAAGAGCGGCAAACCCGTCGTGGTCAACTTCTGGGCGTCCTGGTGTGCGCCGTGCGCCGATGAAGCGCCGGTCCTCGAGGAGGCGGCCCGCCGCAACGGCAACGCTTTCACTTTCGTGGGCGTGAACGTCCAGGACATCGATTCGGACGCTCAGGTGTTTCTTCGCAAGTACGGCGTGACGTACCCAAATGGATCGGGGAACGCCGGGCCCATCTCGGTTCAATACGGGATGCGCGGTGTTCCGGAAACCTACTTCATCGCGCCGGACGGGCGACTGGTGAGGAAGTGGAACACCTTGACTGCCGCCGACCTGGAGCAGTTCCTCGGGGAGCTGCAACGTGCCAGCGCCAGCGGCGCCAGCTGAGGCGGTACTGGTCCTCCTACGATGGCTGCACGCGCTCGCGGCGGTTGTTTTTCTCGGCTACAGCCTGGCGCTCTGGTTGGATGGACCGCCGCGCGGCGACGCCGACCACGCCCGGCGACGTTACAAGGAGCTCGTCGAGCTCACCCTGATTGTCTTTCTAGCCACCGGCGCGGTTCTCACGTTCGACCGGCTTTCACGAGGCGCGGGTGGGGTATATGCTGCAGTGCTCGCACTCAAAGTCCTGTGCGCAGCGGTTGCTTATCAGTATGCCTTTCGGTGGCGGCGGATGGGCTTGCCGCTTGGGGCACTCGACGGTCGAATG
>JAFAPL010000282.1 GCA_019247135.1 Chloroflexota bacterium
GGGGCCAGCCGGCGCGCGCTCGCCGCCGAACGGGTCGCCTGTATCCAACCCCCAGAGGCCGCGATACTGCTCGGCCCAGGCCGACGTGTGTGTCAGCAGCACTGCTGACCAGCCCTGCGCCTCGCCGGGGCCGATGCGGCGGCCATCGCCGCGCGCGTAGTCGACGAACGGCACGCTGAAAAGTGCCCTCGTCTCCTGGTCGATCGCGCCCAGGTTGCCCTGACCAAGTCGCTGCGCCCAGAAGCGGCGGAGCTCGACGACGACATTGCGCACGGGCCGTAGCGCGGACGGTTCTACCCCCATCAGGTACTCGCCGGGCTCGAAGTAGCTGGCGTGCGAGCCGGCCCCAGGGAACACTACCGGATGGTCGCCGACGCGCCGCAGCTCGGGGTCGTCCCAGCGGCGCCGCAGATCGTCCCCGACGTAGTCGTGTTGGGCATAGGCCACCCAGCGTGGGATCGGCTCGCTCGTACCCTCGTCGGACAGGTACACGAAGACCTGCTCCCAGTCCGCTTCATGATCATTGGCCCCGTAAAAGCTCGAGCGCCACGGGTTCATGGCGTAGAAGAACCAGTAGTTGAGCGCGACGTAGCCGCCGGACCGCGTCACCCGCCCGTAGTACACCAGCCGTGGGTCTTCCTCCAGCATGGCGCGGTACTTGACAGCAGCGGTGGCGGTCGCGCCGCCGGGTACGCGCCCGCGGAGTAACAGCGAGGCATCGAACAGGGCGTCACTGACCCGCGCCAGCAGGCCAACCCGCGCCAACCGGCCCGGGGCGTGAAAGGTCGGTCGATCCCGCAGCCAGTCCTGATAATTGGCGAGTTGAAGCGGCATGTCCGTGAAGCGCAGATGCAGGCTCGCGTCGCGCGCCAACGCAGAGGCCTCCGCTAGCACCGCAGCGTCCAATTGGCCCTCTGGCACCAGGCAGCGCGGCGGCCGCTCCCGGTCGGTGGCCCACAGGCTCGCGCGCTGGAGGTAGCCCTCGATCGCGGTCGGAAAGAACTCTTCGCCTTGCGTGTAGCACAGCACCGGCTCGAAGCGGCGCAGCAGCTCGAGGTCGCTCGCGCTCACGCCAGTCCCTGGACGGGCCGCTCCAGCGAGCCGCTGCGTGCTGTCCCCTGGCCAAACGCGCGCTGGACCTCCCTCTGATTCAGGTAGAAGACCACCACGACGTTCAGCAACATGGCCGCGTAGGGCCGATCGCCGACCGCGAAATACCTCAAGAGGTCGAATGTCATGTGTACGCCGACGATGAGCATGGCCAACACCCAGGCCCAGCGCTCGAGCCGCAGCAGGCCGACCGCAGTCACCACGTACACCACGGCGAAAACGAGCGGCGGCACGGGTAGTCCGAGCAGCGTGGCCACCGTGGGCAGCCGGATCAGGCTGACGCCACCCAGGAGGACCGTGACCAGGCCGCCGGCCGACGTCAGCTCGATGGCCGAGCCAAGGAGTAGTAGCCCGACCAGAACCTTGACACCGAACGGTCGAGGAGATGCGTTATGGGCCACGCCTGACGTGTGCTCCAAGGGTCAGCCGTTCTTCTGGGTCTCGAACTCGGCAACGGTACGCCAGCTGGTTCAGGCACGGATTGAGCACACAGAAGACACTCATATGACCTCCACGATGCCGCGCATCCGCCAACGTGCCCAGTCTGCGCCGGCGGCGAACGTCTCCGCATCTGCCAGGGTGCGCGTCCTGGGTGGGGCAACCTGCGGCTAGCTGCGTCTGTTCCCGTGCGGCCCGCGACGGCCGCTCGCGGATGAGGCGCTGGCGAATCCGCTAGGCCAGCGCCTCGGCAAACTGGATGCCGCCCGAGGCAAACCCCATCGCCACGTCCAGGCCGGCCACGATCAGCGCTCCGAGCTCGTTGCTGAGCTTTATGAAATTCACAAAGCCCGGCAATGTGGCGAACACGCCGATGACAAGTCCGGCAGCGCTGACAGGGTCCGATGGCCACTCGTTCTCGATCTGGGAGACCACTACAGCGGCCAGAGCGATGTTCAGCACCATCAGCATGAACGGCCCCATGTAGGTCAGCACGCCAGCGATGCCCGAGCTGAAGCTCATCGAGCCCAGGATGTTCAGCAACCCGACGCCCAAGCCGATGCCCCAGGCATCCCAGGCCAGATCGCTCGGCGTGTCGCTGGTCGCGTTCGGCAGACCGCACATGGACGCGATGATGCTGCCGGCCAGCGCCGCTCGGCCGAGGAACAGCGGCACGTCGGCCTCGCCCATGGCGTCACCCGCGGCCGAGATGAAGCCCACCACGATGGTCGTGAAGGCGCCAGCGAAGCCGAGCAGGCGAGCGAGGAACGGATCGGCTGCGCCCAGGTCCCCCGAAGCGGCATCCGATACGCTGCGCACGCTCTGCGATGGCCACTGTCCCTCGGCGATCCGCCACACCACCGTGACGGGGATCGCCACCACGAACAGCAGTGCGTTGATAAAGGTCAGGGGCTCGCCCGTCAGCTCGTGGAACAGCCACGACAGCACGGGGATGTCGATCGCCTGGTTGAGCAGCCCCGAGTGCGCGTCGAACAACTCGCTCCAGAGGCTGGCGATCAGGCCCAGCAGTCCGTCCAGCAGGGCGTTGCCGACGGCCAGGGCGCCATCGAGCAGCAGGGCCAGCGTCCGCAGCAGCGTGGCCAGGCCCTGTTCCAACACGTCGGTCACCGAGGTGGCGTGACCCAGGCCCTGACCGCCGCTCTGGACCTTGGCCCACTGTGCGCTCAGGTTGCCGTCGCCGCTCAGCCGCGCCGTGAACGAGCTGAAGAAGTCCGACACCGGATCGCCGCCTGAGCCGGCGCCTGTCGCGCTCAGCCCGGAAGGGCTGGTCCCGACGCCGCGTTGCAGGTTCTGCAGGCCCCAGGTGGACTGGGTACTGGTCGAGGCGGGTGACCCGCCGCTTTTGGGAGTGACACTGAAGGCGGTGTGCGCGGTCGAGCCGCTGCCCTTGAGCGCGGTCACCGGCGGCCCGCTGCCGCCGGCCGAGCCGGCCAGCTTGTCCGCGGCGCCATTCAGCGCCGCGGCGATCGCCTGCTCGCCACGGGCGAAGAAAGCGTCGACCCGCGGCTTGACCGTCCCGTTCACCAGCGTCGGCACCTGGTCCATGCGCCGTTGCAGCTCGTTCTTGAGGATCGTCTGGGTCTTGATGATCTCTTCGAAGTGGAACAGCACGCTGAGGGCTTCGATCACCTCTTCGATGAGATGGCCCAGTTCGATGAAGAAGGCCCCAATCGCCGAGACCGCCTCGTCGATGCCGTTGATGATGGCCTTGAACACGTGGGCCGCCCCATCGACGATGAAGCGGATGCCCGCGTAGACGTCTTCGGCCACGCTGACGATCACGTGCGTGATGGTCACGGCGGTCTTCTTGACCCAGCCCCAGAAGTCGCCCCACCAGCTGCCCAGGTGCAGCGTGCCACTCTGGGCGGCGGCCAGCACGCCCGGCGTCGCGTACTGGCTGGTATGCCAGTCCTTGCCGTCGAGCGCGTCGATGGCCACAGTCGCCTGGGCCGGTGTGTGGGTGGTGAAGCTGGGTGGTTGGGTCCCCCCACTGTCGCGCGAATAGCTCAGCCCTGTTGGCTGGGTGACCGTCACCGAGCGGTCAGCCGCGGTGTTGACCGCCGAATAGCGGCTGCCCGGCAGGTCCTTGTACGGGATGTACTTGGCCGTGCCGCTGGTGGCCTGCAGGCTCCATGTGGCCTGCTTACCGCTGCTGGCGGTGCTGGCGACGCCGACCGACTTCGTCATCGTCTGGATGGCGCTGGCCACTTGCTTCGGCTGGTCCTGCTGCTTCTGCGCGTCGGTGAACAGGGG
>JAFAPL010000383.1 GCA_019247135.1 Chloroflexota bacterium
CGGTGAACCGTGCGGCCGAGCCATGGCGCGAGCCCAACAACATGGCCGCGCCCGAGAACGGCAGTCGTCGTTTCGCGGCCTTCCGCGTCGAGGAGGAAGCAGCGCACGACTCCGCGACGGATCACGAAGGTAGCGTCTGCGGGGCGACCTGCATGCAACATGAACTCACCGCGGCGAAATGTGCGGACCGCTCGCGTGGGCACCGTCACGGGTTTCCTTACTTCTCTGTATACCCCAACACGGACACGTTGTGTCCACTAGTTGACACTACGCGCCTTCCCAGGCCGGCGCCGCTGGGCCGGTACGCTGTCGCCGTGAGCACGCGCAAGCGCTGCCTGATGCTCGGGGCAGGCGGCATGGCCGAGGCCTGGATCCGCCGCGTCTTGCCGGCTTTCTCAGATCGTCTGGAAATCGTCGGTCTGGTCGATATCAGCCCGACGGCGCTCGCCGCCTCGGGCGACTTTCTCGGACTCGACGACCGCCGGCGTTTTCTCACGCTGGAGGCAGCGTTCGATGCGGTGTCTGCCGACTTCTGCATCGTGGTGGTTCCCGCGGCCTTTCACAGCAGAGCCGCGGCGCTCGCCGCTCAGCACGGCGTGCCGATCCTGTGCGAAAAGCCGCTCGCCAATACGTGGACGGCATGTTCCGATATCTACCAGGCCGTGAGCGCGGCTGGGGTCAGGATGCAAGTGGTCCAGAACTATCGGTATCGAGCGCCGATGCTGGCAATGAAGGCGGTGCTCGAGTCGGGCGAGCTCGGCCGCCTCAACTATGTCGTCGCACGGTTTGCGGACGACTGTCGCGAGTATGACACCTGGAAGCGACGGCACGAGCTGCCGCACGCCATGCTGATGGACGGCGCCGCGCATCACCTGGACATGTTGCGCAATCTGACCGGCGCCGATTGCGCCGAGGTCGCCGCGATGGAGTGGAATCCGCCGTGGTCAACATCAACAGGTGAGTTCTGTGCATTGAGCATGCTGCGGATGACGAACGACGCCCGCGCTATGTACGAGGGAAACGCAACAGCGGCGGGCGAGCAAAACGCGTGGCGCGAGGAGGCCTATCGTGCTGAGTGTGAGCTCGGCTCGGTGAGCGTGGGCGCCGACCAGGTGGTGCGGATGCATCGGCATGCTCGACGGCGCGGACTCGAGACGCGCGAGCTTGTCGCCGAGCAGCTCACCTATGAGGCGCATGCCTGGATCGTGGACGAGTTCCTCAACTGGTTGGATGGCGGCCCGACGCCCGCGACCACGCTAGACGACAACATCCGCACGGCGGCGACGATCTTCGGAGCGATCGAAGCCGCGCATACGCGCCACACGGTGGACGTCCAGGCTATGGTCGCGCGGCTGCGCGACTGACGCACCCGCCGCGAGGGCGGCGCAAGCTAACGCCACCGCCGCCAGGCTCAGGGGCACCCAGAGGTGAAAACCGTATGGACCGTAGTCGGAGGCGAACGCGTGTGAGGCTGCCGCACCTGTCATGTTGAAGAAAATGCCGGCCCAGGCCCATTCTCGAATCCGAGTGAACCCGGGCACCACCAGCGCAATTCCGCCGAGCAGTTTCCAGAAGCCAAGAATCGTCAAAATGTACATCGGATATCCAAGCACCAACGCCGTGTCCGGCGTGCCCCATGCGTGCAGGAGCTCACCGATTCCACCCGAGACGACCGCGAACACGAGAACGGCTGTAGCTGTCCAGTAAGCGACGGAGCGTGTCTTCATCATGCTTACAAGACGAACGAGGCACGCTCGTGGGGACACGCCGAGGGGACCGCTCTTGACCTTCAGCTCGGCAGCGACGGTCAGCAGAGCCGCGCTGGACCAGCTCAGCCCCGGGTCGGACAGCTCAGCTCGGCTGGACTAGCTGCGTTTGGAACGGTCAGCTCAGCCGCGCTGGACCAGCACGATCCCCGCCGCCACCGCGACCAGTCCGACCAGGTCGCCTGGACCAATCTGCTCGCCAAGAAACGTCGCGCCGAATATCAACCCGAATATCGGCGTCAGAAAGTAGTACGCGGACACGCGACTGGCCGCTCCACGCGAAAGCAGCCAGAACCACAACAACGACGCTCCAACGCTCAG
>JAFAPL010000390.1 GCA_019247135.1 Chloroflexota bacterium
CGAGACCGTCGCACGAGTTTTGAAAGAGCGCGGTGCTTCACACGAGGTCTGGCAACCACTGGTTGAGCGCGGCCTGGCACTCCACGGTGCGAGGCGCGACCTGCAGTGGGCGCGTCTGACGCTCCTGGAGGACCGTTATTCGGCGATGCGGCGGCCATCTTTTCCAATGGCATCGCGTTAGTGATCTACCAGCACTCGATTGGAGTCACACCCGACCAGATCGGCGTGATGTCGGGAGCCCTTATTTTCTGCATCGCATTCGGAGCCTTGTTTGGAGGACGGCTCGGCGACCAGTTCGGTCGGCGCCGCGTGTTCCTGGTGACCATGATCCTCATCGCGCTAGGCAGCGCGTTGTTGACCTTCGGCACGGAGTATCCACCGCTGCTCACCGGCGTCATCCTCGTGGGTCTCGCGACCGGAGCGGATCTACCGGTATCGCTTGCAACCATTGCCGAGGCCGCTACCGACAAGAACCGGGGAGCGATTCTCGTATTGTCCAACATCCTCTGGGTTGTGGGCATCATCTCGGCGATTGCTATCGCGTCGGTCGTCGGCGGCTGGGGGCGTCTCGGCGGGCAGATCCTGTATGCACAACTCGGCGCCGTTGCCCTGGTCGTGGTGCTTTTGCGTTTCGCGATTCCCGAATCCGAGTTGTGGCTGGAGAGCCGCGACGAGCGTCGCCGTGGGGTCGAAACGATTCGCGCTGACAAGGCGTCCTTGCGAGATTTGCTGAGGGCGCCCTATCTTCAGCCATTCCTCGCGCTGTTGGCCTTCTACGCGTTGACCAACCTCGCAATGAACACTGGCGGGCAGTTCAGCACGTACGTCGCGGTGAACGTGGCCAATATCCCGGTCGAGCTGTTCTCTCGGGTCACGCTCGTCGTGTTCACCGTCGGCCTATTCGCCGGTATCTGGTTCATGAAGGTGGTGGACACCCCCAGACGGATGCGGTACTTCGTAGCCGGCGCTATGCTGCTGGTCGCCGGTTGGGCAATTCCGGCGATCTTGGGCTTCAACCTCGCAACCTTAACTGGCTCGTCGCTGCTGGTTGGGATCGGTGCTGACTTCGCGTTCGAGAGCATCATGAAGGTCTGGACTCAAGAGTCCTTTCCGACGCTGCTGCGCTCGACTGCACAAGGCACCATCGTCGCGTTCGCTCGGGTCGTCGGCGCACCATTGGCTGTACTCACCCCCGCACTTATCGGTGCCGGCGTGCGGACCTTTTATCTTGCTCTGGCGATAACCATGGCAGTCGGTCTCGCCATCGGCTGGCTGGCTTTTCATGATCGCATGCGGAACGAGTTCGATGTCGAACAGGGGCTGGACCCGGACACGGGCCCGCAGCCTGTGAGGTGGCAGACGGCGCACCCGGATTAGAAGCGCACCCGTGGCGCCGGCGATGACCATTGTGTCGTGGTAAAAAACCGGAGGCGTCGCTCCCCCGTCGTCGTTGAAGGTTACGGTGCCTGAAGTTCCGTTGACCGTCCGTGTGCGCTCCGTTCGGCTTGAAAGATCAAATGCCTTGTATGACCGATGTCCCTGAGAAGGTTCCGGTGTAGGTCATGTGCGAGAGCATATGTTGAGCACCCGATTCACGTGTAATCTTGCCCGAATTTTGTCGTTGTTCCTGGGCAATTTTGACGTACGTCTTCGGCTCCAATGCTGTGCGAGCCGAGGGGGCGAAAGAGGATCAAAGCAGTTGACCGAGCTGTGCAACGACGTCGCGCGTCCGGGCACGCGGTTACGACAAAATTCGAGCAGATTCACGACAAAATCCAATCAAAATTACACACGACGCGCGGAGCTACGACGATATCGTCCGGGCGTTCGTCGAGCGCGACGCAGTAGACGGTCTCACGCGAGACGAGGTGCTAGACAACATCACGCTCACCTGGCTGACGAATACCGGAATTTCCTCCGCGCGTCTGTATTGGGAGAACAAGCTCGGCTTCTTCGACGTCAAAGACGTCAAAGTTCCGGCTGGCTTGAGCGTCTTTCCGCGCGAGCTCTATCAAGCCCCGCGGACCTGGGCCGAGCAAGCCTACCCCAAGCTCATCTACTTCAACGAGGTCCCAAAGGGCAACCACTTCGCGGCCTGGCAGGAGCCGGCGCTCTTCACGACCGAGGTGCGGGCGGCGTTTCGGTCACTTCGCTGAGCTGACCTTTCGGCGCCTGGACGTGTCTCGCTCGCCGCAACGACTGAGTTGCTCAACTCCGCGCGAGTGCAGCGCACGACAACGCGGATGACGTCGAACGGGAGAGTGAATCGCGATCATGGCAGCATCGGCTTCAGGCCCCGTCGTTTGCGGGGTCTGAGTCTCAACCGTGGAGGAACCTGGTGGCCGAATTCAAACAGCCCGGAGAGGGAATTGTGCTGGCCCACTTCATCGTGTCGGACGACGTCGAGCGCTCTCGGCGCTTTTACACCGAAGTACTCGGTGGGAGGGTCATCTTCTCGGGAGAAGTGACCTATGTCGCCCTGGCCAACAGCTTTATCATCATCAATGTCGGCGGAGGTCCCACCGACGACAAGCCCGCGGTCACCCTGGAGACGCCACGCGATCCCGACCGGGTCAGCAGCTTCCTCAATATCCGGGTTGCAGATATCCAGACCGTGTACGCCGAATGGAGCGCCCGGGGTGCTCAATTCCTGACGCCACCGAAGCAGCACAAGTACGAGATTCGTTGCTACATCCGCGATCCCGACGGTCATCTGATCGAGGTGGGGCAAACCACCGACCCAGACGGGGACTGGTCGTTCTGGTTGCCCGCTCCCTCGGTGTCATGAAGGCGGCGACCATCGAGGGCCTGTTGAATGCCGTCTGCCTGCCCAGGGAACTCGGCAGCACGATTCTGCCGGGCAGATGCGGTGCGCCCGCGAGATTTGGCCGCTCTCGAAGAGGCAGGCGTTGGCTCGAGATAACCGAGTGAAAACCTGGCGTACTTCGATGCGTTGGCGCGCGGGTCGTCTGGCGCGCCACTCAGGGCATCGAGGATGGAGTCGAGGCGGTTCTCGAAAGCGCACAGTCGAATCGATGAAGCTCGCGAAGTATCTCCGTGTCTGTCGCTCGCGCTACCGATCACGCGCGTTTCGGTGTTCACTTGCAATCTGTGCCGCGTAAGCCCCGACGTTTTTGGTGACTTCGCCAATCATAAGGGTGTCGTCGGCTCCAGCCTGCGCGTCGAACAGCATCTTCAGCGCTGGTACCGGGATAACCCCGGCAGACGCGGAATGGACATACTTAGGGGACTGCGGCTTGAGAGCAATATTAGCGCCCAAGGCGCCGGCATACTCGCCGTTAGACTTCGTCCCCAACCAATGGTTCCACGGGAAGACGACGCAGTGCGGTTCGCCATGATCCTTCGGCGCCTAAAAGAACAGCCAATCTTGCTTGTGCTCTGTCGGGTTGCCGATACGGCTCGGTACAAGTGACCCCATCCTGGAAAGTGGTAAGTGAATCGGAGGTTCGGCTATCACACGTTGATCATGGCTAGATTCGCGTACGCGTGCGTCTTGACGCGTCAGATCGAACGTCTCGCTCGGTTTTATCGCGAGGTTCTCCAGGCTGAACCGGAGTGGACCGGGCCGTACGCCGAATTTCCAACCGAGGGCGGCATCTTAGCCTCTGGTCGATCGATGCCTATGTCGAGATTGCTGGAAGTGCGGCTACTCCAAACTTTGTTGGCGGGCCGGTCATGCTCGAATTCAACATTGACGATGTTGACGCAGCTTTCGGTCGGCTTAAAGGGCTCGACGAGTTCAACATCGAGTTCATCATCCCACCAACAACGATGGCGTCGGGCAACGGCTCGATCTACTTCCGTGATCCGGACGGAAACCTATTGAACCTTTTCAGTCACGTTGGACCGAGCTGAGTGGTGCGCACAGGTGAACTTGCATTGGCCGGAGCTCATGGCCATGTCCGCCACATCATGAAACGGCGGGGCGTCGGTTCTCGAGTGGAAATAGCTGTCTGTACGGCGTGCATCGGCGGATCGGTCGAAGAGCCACGTGCGCGGTTCGGGCGCGAATTCGAGCGCACTCACTTCGTTAGTCACGCGGGAGGCTCCGCCATCTCGAACTGGGAAACGGATGCCAAACCGTGCACTGGTCCTGGTCATTGAAGACGAGCAGATGATTCGCGACCGCTGACGGAGATTCTGGCCGGTGCCGGCCCCTGAGGTACGTTCGGCCGCGAACGGCATGGAAGCGCTTGCTGTCATGGACGGCTGCACGCCCGACTCATCCTTCTGGATCTGAACATGCTCCAGATGCACGGTTCGATGTTCAGGGCCTATCAACTTACCGCCGCCGAGATCGCACAGGTTCCGGTGGTCATCCTGTCTGCTACCGCTGCATCGGTGACAATGGGCGGTCTGGCCGGTGGTCGGATCGAACAGTTCGAATGTACTGAGCTGATTTGGCCGCACGTTGTTGTTGCTGCCGCCAAGCGAGTAAATCTTGCCGTCGGGTCTGGTGACGACCGCTGCGAAGGGCACGGCCACTCCTGCACGGACACGACGCGCGCTCTGCCGCCCACCACCGGCAGAGGCAGCGCCACGAGATACACCCACAACGTGGTGCGCAGCAGGTGCGCTCAACCAGACGCGGGTGGGTCGAATGCGTCTCCGCATGAAAGCCAGTCACATCTTCGCCAGCCAGCCTCTAGCCGAGTTGCCTCGCATCTTCGTTAAACAAAAAAAGCGCTTCTCAGAGCACGGTTTGGGCAGGCACAACGCCTGGCCCAGACCACTGTATTACGCCGCGGCCGTCACCTCCTACGTTGCAACACAATGTACTGCGCTGTCTGACACAGGCACCGGAAGGATCGAACTTCCAGCCGTGGTACACGCAGCGGATGCCGGCTTCCCGGTTGCGTCCGAAAACAGTGAGGCGCCGCGATGCGGACAGTTGGCGGCCAGCAAGCCAACCCTGCCGGTGGTGTCCCGAAAGGCAACCAGGTCCTCGCCAAGCAGACGGACCCGCAGCGGGTCGCCGTCCACGCTGGGCAGTTCCGACGCATGCGCAAACGGCAGCCAGAAGCAGCGCAGCAAATTGCCCATCGGCGTGGCCGGCCCGACGCGGGTCAGGAGCTCATTGTCCTCATGCGAGAGCACAGGTTATCCTCCATTCCTTAACGGCCAGTTCCGTCCCCGGCACACGGCACATTCGAGTGGAGCTCCGGCTAGTCACCGGTCGCGGCGAGTGCCGGCGTCAACGTCTTGTCTGAGCTCATCGTCGAAGGCGCGCTGGGCGTCGGCGCGGCATCAGTTTCCGAGCGTGTAGCGCGGAGCGGCACTTCCTTGAGGAACCAGCTGAGAATAAACGCGGCCGCTGACAGCGGCAGGACCGAGACAAATACGCCGTGGATTGCATCGGCATACGCCTGGGGCGTGCTACTGCTGGAGCCCAGTCCAGCCGTCAGCGCTCCGGCATAAACGGCACCGAAGATAGCTACCCCGATCAGGCTGCCGATGGAGCGAAAGAAGTTCACACCAGAGGTAGCCGCGCCGAGGTCCCGAACGCGCACCACGTTCTGGACAGCGACGGTCAGCACCTGCATGCCCACACCGAGCCCGGCCCCGAACACAAACAGATAGGTGGAGATGACTCCAATCGACGTTCGCGTG
>JAFAPL010000836.1 GCA_019247135.1 Chloroflexota bacterium
ACGCCGTTCGAGGCCGACATCACCGGTGTTGTCGAACTCGGTGCTGAGAACCGGATCACCGTAGCCGTCAGCAATATCCTCGACTGGCAGCCGATACCGCCTGGTCGCGTCGAGCAGACGCCAGATGGCCCGCGCGAGCGCTACTTCCACGACTTCTTCAACTACGCGGGCCTCCACCGGACGGTGTGGCTGTATACCCGCCCCGCCGCACACATCAGCGACATCACCGTCGTCATCGGTATGGACGGCGGCACCGGCACTATCCGCTACGAGGTGGCGACATCGGGCGCGCAGGGAGTGTCCGTTCACGTCGCACTGCGCGACGCTGAGGGCGCCGAGGTCGCGGGAGCCGACGGTAGCTCGGGTGAGCTCAACGTGGAGCGCGTCCACCCCTGGGGACCGGGTGACGGTTACCTCTACGAGCTTGGCGTCGAGCTGCGGGCGGCCGACGGCTCACTCGTCGATGCTTACCCGTTGCCGGTCGGCGTACGCACCGTTCGGGTTGAGGATGCCAGCTTCCTGATCAACGGCGAGCCGTTCTATTTCCGGGGCTTCGGCAAGCATGAGGACAGCGCCGTGCGCGGCAAGGGCCACGACGATCGGTTCATGGTGCACGACTTCGCGTTGATGGAGTGGCTGGGCGCAAACTCGTTCCGCGCGTCTCACTATGCGGCCGCTCGATGCGACGCGCCCGGTCTCCTTCGCCAACGTGCCGGGCGCAACACCGGACGTCGATCTGATCACCGATCTGTTCGACGTGATCATGCTCAACCGCTACTACGGTTGGTACTCCTACGCCGGCGACCTCGCCGCCGCCGAGCGCGCGCTCTATGCAGAGCTCACCGCCTGGGCGCAGAAGTATGACAAGCCGATCATCATCACCGAGTACGGAGCCGACACTCTGGCTGGACTACATGGCGTTAACGGCACCACGTGGACCGAGGAGTACCAGGTCGAAGTCCTGAATATGTGCCACCGCGTCTTTGATCAGGTGGACGCGGTGGTCGGCGAGCAGGTCTGGAACTTCGCCGATTTCGCCACCGGGCCGGGGGTCCTCCGCGTGGATGGCAACAGGAAGGGAGTGTTTACGCGGGAGCGGCGGCCCAAGGCGAGTGCCCATCTCCTCCGCCGGCGGTGGCGGCAAACGACATAGCATCCAGCTCGCTCGCCGACGTCGCCGCCGGCCGATGGAATTGTGAGCGGTGCCCCATTAAGAAGCTGCGCGCGCGCTGAGGCGCGCGAGTTTGTCACGGAACCGCTTGCTGTCCAATACCTCACGGTTGACCACATAGCGGGGCGGGCGCCCGGCGGCAACCTCCAGGATGCTTCGACACGCGCTCAGCCCATTCTCTCGAAAGCACTGGTCTGTCCAGCAGATCGCGTGCGGTGCCAGGATGACGTTGTCCAACGACAGAATCGGATCGTGTGGATCAATCGGCTCCTGCTCGAACACATCCAGCGCCGCGCCCGCGATGCGACCCTCACGCAGCACTTCGGTGAGTGCGGCCTGGTCGACGATCGGGCCGCGTGCCGTATTGATCAGATACGCCGTCGAGCGCATCTGGCGCAGCCGTCGAGCATCCAGCAAGTGATGTGTTTCGCTATTCAGAGGGCAGTTCACGGAGACGAAGTCCGATGTCTCCAATAGCGTGTCCAGATCGGTGCTCTCGGCTCCGACTTCTGCGGCCTGCTCGGGCGTGACGTACGGATCGAACACCAGGTGGCACATACCGAACGGGCGAGCCAGGGTGAAGATCTCACGGCCGATGTTGCCCATGCCGATGACCCCAAGCGTGCGGCCGATCAACCCCACTCCCATCGCGTCCTGCCTGTCCGCCCAGCGGCCCGCGCGGATGAGGTGGTCCTTGTCCAGCATGCGCAGGCTGAGCGCCAGCACGTACGCAATCACGCTGGACGCGACGGGGCGACGAACTCCGTCTGGTGTGATCGTCAGAGCTACGCCGGCGCGTGTGCACGCATCGACGTCCACCGAGTCATAGCCGACACCGAAGCGAGCAACAATAGCCAGGCGCTCCGCATGTGCCACGGTTTCCGCGGTCACACGGGCGCCGAGAACCAGGACCGCGTCATACCCTAGCACCTGCTCTGGGTCGAGCGCCGGTGTATGTTGTTTGAGTTTCAGAAAATCCCAGGTGACTTCGGGTGCTGCGTCGAGTAGCGAGGTACCGATGTCTTCGAACGCGAGCGTGCCGTCTGACTTGAGAAAGTCACCGGTCAGTCCAACGCGGAACGCATCACTCATGAGCGCCGGGCCGCGCTGAGGTAGGCGCTGGCGCCGGCGCCAATCAGTCCCCAGGCGCCGGTGATCAGGCACAAAACGCCGGCATCCGCGTACTCGCGGGCTCGCGAACCGCGTGGTCCGGTGTTCACGCCGGCAATTCTCCCGGCCGCGATCGTACGCTCGAGGACGTCGTCGACGACGCCCTGCACTGACGGCTCCTCCAGACCTATGGGTCCGCCCATCGAGGCGGAGAGATCGGCCGGGCCGACAAAAACCACGTCGACTCCGTCGACCGCCAGAATGTCGTCGAGATTCTCAACTCCGCGAATGTTCTCCAGCAGCAGAATAACGACGGTCTGGTCATTCACCTGGCTGCGATACACGTCGCCAGGAGGACCAAAACCGTAGCCCGACGCGCGTGACGAGCCGATGCCGCGCCTGCCTTGCGGCGGGTACTTGACAGCCGCGACGACGCGCCGCGCTTCTTCGCCACTATTGACCTGCGGGACGACAATACCGGCGACACCGGTCTCCATGTAGCGGAGGATTGTCTCCGGTTCGTTCCGCGGTACGCGCACCACCGGCGTGATGCCTGCCGACTCTGCTGCACGGACCATGTGCGCGATGTCCGCCTCGGCGAGCGGCCCGTGCTCGGCATCCAGAAACGCCCAGTCGAACCCGAGGTGGCCGCACACTTCGACCAGCTCTGGCCAGGGGGTGTCGATCTGTACGCCGAATACGGGCTGGCCAGCTTTCAGCTTGGCCTTCATCGTGTTTGGACGGACTATCGCGCTCATGTGCTCGGCATGCGGAGTGCTAGTTGCGCTCAGACCGGCTCACCGGTGTGCGGAGAGGAACTGGTCGATGTTGTCCTTATTGACGATCGCCAGGCCGACGTCATAGAAGGCCGGAATCGGTGGCGCCTGCCACTTGTCCAGTCCATCGATGACGATCTTGGGGTGGTTGAAGTCGTACAGGGCCATCATCCCATACCAGGTGTGCTTTTCGCGCGCCGGGCCAAAGAAAAAGCTCAACTCGTTGGTCTGGATCTTGCGCGCGAAGTCCACATCGTGTTCGCCGGCGCCGACCAGAATCTGGCCCGACTTCCCGGCTTCGTTGACCGCCTGCACGGCCCCGACGCCCGACTCCGAATTGAAGTGGAGCGTGCCGACCAGGTTCGGGTACGCGGAAATCAGTGCCGCTTCCGCGGTCGCGCCACCGTCGGCGCTGTTGTTGTCGTCTTCCTCGGCAACCATGTTGAAGCCACCCGCCTTGATGGCGTCGGTTGCGCCCTGCACGATCTGCACGTTCGACGGCACGCCCACCTTATCGGTGATGGCGATGTCACCGCTCGATCTGCCGGCCCGCTTCTGTTCCAGCACCATGTGCTGACCCACCTGCAGACCGAGGTTGTAGAAGTCGCCGCCAATAAATGACAGGCGCTTGGACGTCGGCACGTCAACGTCGATGGTCACGGCCGGCACCTTCTGGTCGATGCACTTGTCGATCGCGGGTGCGAGCGATGCATCGAGTCCGACGATCATGACGCCGGCCGGATGGCCGGCACATTCCTGCTCGATCGTGGCGATCATGCCCGTGAGGTCAAAGTTGGTCGGACCCGCGACGCGGGCGCACACGCCAAGCTGTTGCGCCGCCTGGTACATGGCCGGATGATCGCGTGCGACGAACAAGGGCAGCGTGGAGATCGCCGAAATCCAGACGTACTCTTCACTTCCGGGTGAACAGGATTGCTGGGCCAACGTGGTGCTTGCCATTGGCAGGTCGACGGCGGTGACCTGCGGAGCGGCCGTCGGCGCCGCGCCGACCACTGGAATCTGCACCAACCCCGAAACGAGCGCCAGGAGTGCTCCGACGGATAGCGTTACACCCCGAACAAACATCACGCGCCGAACATGCAGCATAGCGACTGAGTCCTTCCCCTGTGCATCAGTTCTGTGGATACGAGCACGCTGTGAAAGTTTCTGATGGGCCTCCCTTACCGTTTACGTGCGGCGACGAGCGATGTAGTCGGTCGACACGGCAATGATGAGCACGACGCCAATGACAATTTGCTGCCAGAAGACGTTGACTTTCGAGATGATCAATGCGTTCTGCATGAGTGAGATGAAGAGGACACCGAGGAACGAACCCGGGATCGAGCCGGCGCCACCCGTCAACGCGGCGCCGCCGAGCACCACCGCGGTGATCACTTTGAGTTCCACGCCTTGGCCGGCACTGATCACGGCTGAGTTCAACCGCGACGCGGTGAGGACGCCAGCCAGTCCAGACAGGACGCCCATCAAGACGAAGCCGAGAAAAATGACACGGTCAGCGGCAATGCCTGACAGACGTGCCGCGCGCTCGTTTCCACCAATGAAATAGAACTGCCGGAAGAACTGGCTCCGGCGCGTGAGGAAGGTGAACAGCACCACCAGCGCCGCGAGTATCCAGAACGGGTATTGCACCTGGAGCAAGACCCCCTGGCCCAGCGACTCGAAGCCATTGCCCAGCGAGGTGACGCCCGTGCCAGAAAGCAACTGCGACACGCCGCGAAAGATGCCCATCGTCGCCAGAGTGGTGATCAGCGTGTTGATCCGCAACCGGGCCACGATCAGACCGTTGATGACGCCGCACACTCCCCCCGTCAGCAAGCCGACGAACCACGCCGGTCCGGCCGGCATGCCCAGGTCGCGCATGGCCATTGCCGCGGTCACGCCAGCCAACGCCAGCACCGCGCCGATTGACAGGTCGACGGCACCGCCAATCAGCAGAATCATCATGCCGACTGCCAGAATGCCGGACTGCGCAGTATCAAGCGCAACCGATGCGAGGTTGGCCGTGCTGAAAAAGCGGGCACCTGCCGTGATTGCCATGAACAGGATGAGAGCCAGATTGAGCACCACGAGCAGAATCGGCCGCGAATCGACCAGGAGCCCCAGCCCACCCCGCACGGATCGGCCGGCCAGACCCGATGCTGGTCGCAACCTGCCAACGAAGAGTCCAGAACTGGACCGCTCGATCATGCCGCGACCTCGCGCTCGCGTCGCGGCGAAGCCAACTGGAGTACCTCCACCTCCCCCGCGGTTCGCGCGTCGATGACACCCGTCAGACGTCCCTCTGCCATAACCACAATGCGATGTGCAAGCGCCAGAACTTCAGGTAACTCCGAAGAGACCACCAGCAGCGCCGTGCCGCCGGCAGCCAGGTCGCGCAGAATTCGATAGATTTCTGCTTTGGCGCCCACGTCTACTCCACGCGTGGGTTCGTCGACGATCAGCAGCCGCGGGCGACGCGCCAGCCAGCGCGCCAGCAACGTTTTCTGCTGGTTTCCACCACTCAGCGAACGGACGCGCCGCCGTATCGACGGCGTGACGATACGCAAGGACCGCACGAATTCAATCGCAGTGCTGCGCATCGCTCGCGAAGAAAGCAACCCGAAATGCGAAAAGAGCGACAGGTTGGATGAGGCGATGTTCTCCTCGAGGCTCATGTCCAGAAAAAGCCCGGCTTCCTTGCGGTCTTCCGGGACCATGCCAATTCCAGCACGCACGGCGTCCGCTGGCCCGTGGATGGAGAGCGGCTTGTCATTCAGTCGCACGTGCCCATCGACGATCGGTCGTGCGCCGAAAATGGCTTCGCAGAGCTCGGTGCGTCCCGCGCCGACCAGTCCTGCCAGGCACACGATCTCTCCAGCGCGCACCTGCAGCGACGCGTCCACCACCGGCGGGGCATGCAGTCCGGTGACTTCCAGCACGATTGGCGCGCCGGCGGCGGCACGACGGGGGTCAGGCGCAAAAGAGAGCTCGCGTCCGACCATGAGGCGAATGAGTCCGTCCACGTCGATCTCTGATGTGCGACGGACGCCTGTGACGCGGCCATCCTTGAGCACCATCACGTGTGACGCAAGCTCAAACACCTCGCGCAGACGGTGCGAGACATACAGGATGCTGACCCCGCTTCGAGCCACATCGCGTAAGACCGCAAACAGGTGGTCGCTTTCTCGGAGCGTGAGCGCTGCCGTGGGCTCGTCCAGAATCAGCAATCGGACGGAACGGGAGAGCGCTTTGGCGATCTCCACCATCTGGCGCTGAGCAGGCGAAAGAGTTGCCACCGCACGGCGCGGGTCGAGCTCCACCTGCAGCCGGGCAAGCACTTCGCGCGCGCGCCCGTGCATGCGGGTCCAATCCAGCAAGCCAAGCCGAGTGGTCAGCGGTTGACCGGCGAAGATGTTTTCGGTAATGCTGAGCCGCGGCGCCAGGCTTTGCTCCTGGTGCACCATGGCAACGCCCAGGCGACTGGCCGTGTGCTCGTTCTGGATACGCACCTGCGCGCCATCCAGCTCGATCGTGCCGGTGTCAGGTGGGTAGACCCCGGCGATGATGTTCATCAAGGTGGATTTGCCAGCGCCGTTTTCGCCGACGAGCGCGTGGATCTCGGAGCGCTGGACGGTGAGACTCACGTCGTCGAGCGCCTGGACGCCGGGAAATG
The DNA here is from genome assembly GCA_019247135.1 of Chloroflexota bacterium. Next base: position 6,731 of record JAFAPL010000836.1, read on the forward strand.
CCTTGCTGATATGTTCGACACGCAGCAGGCCGGCCTCACCCGTCACGGCATGTGGCATGCCATCACGCCTGGACAGAGCTTGTCAACCGCACTTGTTTTCGCGCGTGCAATGCCGGCATGTGGTCAGACCAATCCAGCCCCGGTACGATGACGCCGCGTGGCCGAAAGGTATCAGCGCCTGCAACGGGCGCAGCGACTGTCCGATCGCGTCGCAGTCGAGATCGAGCAGCTCATCCAGCAGCACGAGCTGCAGCCGGGCGAGCGACTGCCCGCCGAGCGCGATCTGGGCGACTCCTTCGGCGTGAGCCGCACTGTCATTCGCGAGGCGGTTCGCGCCCTCGCCGCCAAGGGTCTGGTGGAGGTCCGGCCTGGGGGTGGAACACTCGTGCGACAGCCGACGGCAGCCATTGTGACAGATGCATTGACGTTCGTGATCCGCTCCGCGCCCGGCACCGGTCTGGCTCAACTGCGTGAGGTTCGTCACGTGTTCGAGCCGGCCATCGCAGAGCGGGCAGCAGCGCGCCGCACGCAAGAGGACGTGCGGGCCATGGAGTACGAGCTCGCCCGCATGCGCGATCCAGCGACCTCTGCCGAAGATTGGGCGCGTGCCGACGTGGTCTTTCACGCGGCGCTCGCGCGAGCGACGCACAATCCGATTTTCGGCATCATCATGAACGCCATCCAGGACCTTCTTCTCGAAATCCGTTTGTTGGCCGTTCAGTTGCCCGGGACACGCGAGAAGGGCTTTCATCATCACGAAGCGGTGTTGCGCGCCATCCGGGACGGCAACTCGGAGGCCGCCAGGCGCGCGATGATCGCCCATCTGCGAGAAGCCACCGCGACCCAGATCAAAGCAACGGCACGAAAGCCGGCGAGTGAGACACCACGGCAGGCACGCCGGCGGAAGGCATGAGCAGGCCGCGATTCGCGATTTTCGGCGCCGGATTCTGGGCGCCGTTCCAGCTCGCCGCGTGGCGTGAGATCGACGCCGCTGACTGCGTCGCCATCTACAATCGCACGCACTCCTCTGTTCGTGCACGAGAACTGGCGGTGGCAAACGCCGATCCGTGTGGTGAAACGCGTGGTCGACAATGGCGCAATCGGCACACCTTTCCGCGCTCGGATCGACATGCTGTCCGGGTTTCCGGTGTTTGCGAATCAGCCGTTCCTGAGAGACCTGGATCAGTTCATTTTGACCGACCTGGGCACGCATATCCTGGACGTCGCGCGCTTTCTGTTCGGCGAAATGGAGCGGCTGTACTGCCAGACACGCCGGATTCATGCCGATATCCGCGGCGAAGACGTGGCGACGGTCATGCTCAGCACCACACGCGGCGCGACCGTGCTGTGCGAGCTGGCGTATGCCGGCACTCCACTGGAGCGCGAATGTTTTCCACAGACGCTGATCTTCGTCGAAGGTGATCGCGGCTCCGTCGAGCTCGGCCGGGACTACTGGGTCCACACGACGACGGCGGACGGCACGTACGCGCGGCGCTGGCCTCCACCCCGCTACGCGTGGGCCGATCCGGCCTACGACGTGGTGCACGCGAGCATCGCCGCGTGCGCGCGTAACCTGCTCGACGGCCTCCGGGGCACTGGAGTGGCCGAGACGACGGCTGAGGACAACCTGCGCACGCTGGAGCTCGTGTTTGGAGCGTACGAATCCGCGGCGAGCGGTCGCGTTCACACCCTGCGCAGCACCAGCAGCCAATCCTCCGCACTGGGGCTGGGCGGCGCTTGCCAGCGCTGATCGAGCCCGACCTCAACACGACCTATCGTGTGCTCCGCGCCGGTGCGGGGATCGAACCACAATGCTGTCCAGTCCAGGGGTCGCACGCCTTTCAATCGCAGACGCCCGCTCGCTGCCGGCGCGTATACGAGCCATAGCTCGTCTTCCACAACAGCACAGAATGGTCGATGGTCAATCGTTGGTGCTGGCTCGATCTGTACTCGCTCTGGCGCTGGTCGCAAACGCCACCACTCCAGCGTCCGGAGGAATCGGGCACCCAGTCCGCAGTGCTCGGCCCCGGCGTGTTCGAGCGCCTCGGTCCAGAGCGGTCCAATCTGGGGCCCGGCGACCTCCTCTTCGCTGTCACCGGGGTGCTTCCAGTTCCAGATGCCTTGAGAGCCGTAGGTGTGGCCCACGCCAGCTCCAGAGAGGATGCTGACCCAGAACGCGTAGCGCGCGTCGAATGCAGTAAATAGTGGACCGTATTCGGTGGTGTCGCGAGCCGGATGGGCTTCGTACCACGGCTCGCCATTCAAGAATGGTTTGGGCGGATGTTTTTTGGCGTAGCCCACCGGCAGGTCGGCGATGTCCGCGCGTGCGGCCTGGCGGTGGCCCGTCTGGATCATATGAAAGTCGTGCCATGCCGCTTCGGCGTGCACGCCGACCCAGTTCATTGTCGGTTGCAAATGATTGGTGGTGGGTCGGCGGTACGCGTCGGCCGCCTCAACGGCCTCGCCAACCGCGTCCCATTTGTCGAGCTCGCGCACGTACTCCGCGTCACCGGAGATGGACCAGACGGTCGGAAACGCGGCAAAACGAGCAACGGCGTAGCGAGCAAACGCCACCGCCTGGTCCGTGCTGAAGTGAATGGCCGGCAACAGTGGTCGTGGCCCGCCCCAGATGAGCATCAAACAAACAACGAGCCCGCGCTCGCCGGCCATGCGCAGGAATCGATCGTATCGTTCGAAGTAGCGCGGATTGGGTCGCTCGGGATCGCCCTCGACGAACGGGCGATTGCCGTCACAGTCCGTGAACTCCCAGCGCCAGGGCAGCAGCGTCACCTGGAGGACATTGAAACCCTGCGTGATACGGCGATCGAGGTACGTGGCCCACTCGTCTGGAGTGCCTTTGAACACGATGGACCAGGCTGTGTCGGCGAGCCAGAACCACGGCGTCTCATCCTGCCGCACGAGGTGATGCCGATCCGCCGACACTTTGAGCGGGCCTGTCCACGAACTGGAGTCCGGAACGTGCAGCGTGCCGCGATCGCCAGTCTGCGCACTCCACTGCCACACGCCAGCGGGAATAGCGCTCAATCGCGCGCGCCAGATGTCGCCATCCGCAAATGCATTCAATTGCAGACTCGTTCCATCCGGTGCGCGCACATCGACGACGTTGCCAAGCGGGGTACCAGAGCGCGCAAATTGCCATTCATACACTGGCCCGCCGATGTGCGTAGGAGTCATACTCGCTCCAGGGAGTCGGCAGCCTCGACCAGGTCTGACCCGAGCCGGCGCCAGGCGTCGACCAGGCGGTCCTCGAACGGATCCAGGTCGCTGTTCTGGATACCGTCGTGATCGTCCAACCAGCGCACCATGCGCCTGACGCCCTCTCGCCATCGCACACGGTCCGCGAAGTCGAGGTCTTTGCGTGCGCTGCTCGTGTCGAAGATGTTGCTGAACTGGAAATTCTCAACACTGATGCGAGCGCGCGCCGGCGCCACGGCCCCCAGCACGTCGGTTGGAATGTGGACGAGCGTTGGCTCCGCCGCGCCGATTGCCTCTGCGACGATTCGGTGATAGTCGTTCCACGTCATCCAGGTTTCGCCGGGTACGTGATACGCACGACCCACTGTTCGAGCGTTTCCGGCGGCATTGGCGAAGGCAGCACCAACGTCGTCGCGATGACAGGCGGTCCAGAAGGAACTCCCATCACCGTGGACGACGACAGGTTTGCCTTTACGCAAGCGGTCGATGTAAGCGGACCCGAGCCCCCAGGTGTTGGCCGGGCTGCGCCCTTCGCCGTAGGTGTACCCGGGCCGAATGATAGTTACCGGCAGGTCGCCGTACTCGTGCGCCCGGCGCAGGATCTGCTCGCAGCGCACCTTGTTGGTGCTGTACGCGTTCAGTCCGCCATACGGTTCGTCTTCCGCGTAGGGGTAGCGCGTGGCCGGTTTTCGGTACACATCGACGGTGCTGCAAAACATGTACTGGTCGGTCCGACTAGAAAATGCACGCACGGCGCTCTCGGCATCTTGCGGTAGATAACAGATCATGTCGATCACGCAGTCGAAGCGCCCGAGGTCAGCGATCTGTTGCTCGAAGGCCGTGTAGCGCTGGCGGTCGCCTGCAACGACATGCGCACCCTCGGGCGGGATCGAATATGTGCTGGTCTGACCGCGGTTATACATCCAGACGTCTTCCCCGCGTGTCAGCAGGTCACGTGTGATGGCCGTACTGATCAGGCCCGTCCCGCCGATGATGAGGATCCGCATATCACCTGGTCGCGCGGACCTCGGCGCCCCGCTCAGCCAGCAGACGGTCGACCCAATCAGGGATGTGTTCCCCGCTGACGATCTGTCGCATCCGTTCTTCTTCGTAGCTGCGCACGCGCTCGAACTCCACGGCCGCGCGTTCGGCATCACGAGCGGGGATGACCACTACGCCGTCTCCGTCACCCACCAGGATGTCGCCGGGTTCCACGACCTGTCCGCCGCAAGCTACGGGCACGTTGATCTCGCCGGGTCCGTCCTTTTGCGGGCTGTTTGGAGTGACGGCTGCCGCAAACACGGGTAGACCCGCTTCGACGATACCGTCGACGTCGCGAACCGCGCCGTCGGTGACGACACCCGCAAGTCCGCGTGCCACGGCAACGCGCGCGGTGAGGTCGCCGAAAACTGAATGGCCGAGATAATCGCCGGTACAGATCACCAGCACGTCGCCAGGTTGTGCGATCTCGAGCGCCTTCCAGATGAGCAGGTTATCCACCGGACGTGTCTTGATCGTCAGCGCCGTGCCGGCCAGGCGCATGCCTGGTGCGACCGGTTTGATGCGGTGGTCCATCGCCGCCGAGCGACCAAGCGCATCGCCGACGTTGCCCGTCGGGGCGCCGTCGAAGCGAGCTACGAGCCCCGCATCGGGCCGCCGGAACTGCGTATAGAGGGTAAAGCCGAACGCGCTTCCAGCCACGGGTCGCTCCAAACTGTCGAAAATCTGTGACTCCTGCAATCCATTGCGCAACGGGTTGCAGGGGCGTACGATAGCCGCCGCTTCAGGCATGCGCAACCTGGATGAACGCCCGCTGCGGGTGCTCTACGCCGAGCCACTGCCGCCAGAGCTGGCACGTATTGCTCATGACGCGTTGCCACCCGGCTTCGAGTTGCAGTTCGTCTCAACCAGGCAACGCGACGAACTACTGAGCCGCGTACGCGACGCAGATTTCCTGCTCGTCGCAACGGCGGCAATCGATGCAGACGTGCTGGCGGCTGCGCCAGAGCTCCGCCACGTTCAGCACCAGGGCGTTGGCTACAACAACATCGACCTCGAAGCATGTGCCCGTGCCGGCGTTTCGGTCGCTCTCACTCCCGAAGGAACCACCGTGGGGGTGGCCGAGCATGCGTTCCTGCTGATCCTGGCGCTCTACAAGCACCTGCGCGAGACCGATGCGGCGGTCAGAGCTGGGGCGTGGCCGGTGTGGGAGTTTCGCTCGAGAAGTTTTGAGCTGGCCGGCAAACAACTCGGGCTGGTTGGGTTCGGACGCATTGGTCGCGCGATCGCCGCTCGGGCAAAGGCCTTCGACGCGCGCGTCATGTATTACGACCCGCTGCGCGCGCCGCGCGAGCTGGAGAGCGAGTTGTCTGTCGGGTTCGTATCTCTGGATGAGCTGCTCGAGACGTCGGACATTGTGAGTTTGCATCTGCCGCTGAGTTCCGAAACCAAAGGCTTGATCGGTCGACGGGAACTGGCGCTCATGCAGCGCCACGCGATCCTGCTGAACACGGCGCGCGGTCCGCTTATCGACGAGGCGGCTCTCATTGGGGCGCTGGAGTCTGGGCAGATCGCCGGCGCGGGTCTTGATGTATTCGACAGTGAACCTCCGGACCCATCCAATCGATTGTTGCATCTCGAAAATGTGGTCCTCACGCCGCATATTTCGGCCGGCACCCGCGACGCCTTCATCACGAAAATGCAGGCAGCGTTTGCAAATATGCGTCGTGTCGCCGCCGGCGAACCACCGTTCAACCAGGTCTCGAGCCGAGAAGCAGGAGGTAGGCCAACGTGAAGCACGCGATGACGCGCAGGCAAGTCCTCAAAGGCGTTGGCGCCCTTGGCGGCATGGCCGTGCTGGCAGCGTGCAGCGCACCTGCTCCATCCACGGCCACGCCGACCACGGTTGCGCCGCTATCCGCGGCGGACAAGGCAAAAACAACAGGCACGTTCAACTTCGCCTCGTATGACGAAGGCGAGTCTCGCCAGCAGGCGACCAATACGTTCTTCGCGAAGAACTATCCGAATATGACGGTGAAGTACGACATCACACCAGGTCTGGATCCGTACTTCGTCAAAATGCAAGCGCAGATCGCCGGCAACGCGCCGCCTGACTACATGTTGATGCACGAGACGCGTGCCCTGTCCTTCGCCGCCCAGGGCCTGCTGACCAACCTGGACGCGTATCAGAACGCACAGCCGATGCCACTGCCGCCCGAACAATATCTTGGAGCGGTCGAGCGCAAATACAAAGGCTCGTTCTACGTGTGGCCCTCCGGATTTGGCGAATACGTGCTGGCTTACAACAAGGACGTCTTCGACAAAGCTGGGGTTGCCTATCCGGACGACAACTACACGTGGCAGAGCATGATCGATACCGCCAAACAGGTCAGCAGCAAACTGCCCGCCACGTTTGGCTTTCTCGGATTCGACAACCTCGGCACGCTCAACCTCTGGTATCCGGCCCTCAAAGGCTATGGCGGCGAAACGTTCGACGAGACGGACACGCAGTGCCTGCTGAACACTCCAGAAGCGATCCAGACGTTCGACCTGATCCGCGATGCCTACACCAGCAAGACGACCCCTGATCCGGCCACGGTCCAGACCCCCAACGCCAGTCGCGGGATCTTCTTCGCCGGCAACGGCGCGATGATCTATTTCCTGAATGGCCAGTTCGACCTGTTGCAGAACAACCGTCAGGGCAACTTCAAATATGGCATGCTGAGCCTCCCGTCGGGACCGAAGGGGCGTTTCATCCGCTTCGGGGGATCGAGCTATGCGGTTCCCAAGGGCTCCAAGTTCCCACAGATTGGGTGGGAGCTGACGCAGTACCTGCTCAATGACGAGGAGGCCGTAAAGCTGTACAGCGGAGGCCTATCGTCGCGCGCGGATTATTTCGAGAAGTACTCCTCGCCGCCGCCTGATGCGATGGCGATGCTGCCCAACTGGCACCAGGCTTCGATCGAGCAAGGCGTGCAGTACCGCACATTCGTCCGCTACTCGAAGATAGGCTCCCAGTTCAGCCCGATGGTCTACAGCGAGGCTGGCGCGCTGGTCGACGGCAGCAAGACGGCGGCTGAGGTCGCCAACAGCATTACCGACAAAGCCAACCAGATGCTCAAAGACTTCAAAGCCTGACCGCCTTGGCTGCTACTGCCCACACACTCGGAATCGAAGGTACGCGGCTTACCCTGGATGGAGCGCCGTTCCCGCTCACCGGAGTGAGCTTCTTCAACGCGCTGTACAACCCGAGCTTCAACCAATCCGCGGAAGCACGCCGTCACTGGCTAGAGGTGTTCCGTTCCTACGGGATCAACACGTTACGGATCTGGTGCCAGTGGGATTTTTTGGCGCCGCGAGCCTTCGCGGACGTGGCGCCGGAGTGCAGCATGTATACGGACGCTGGCGAGATCCGGCCTGTCCCTCTGCAACGGCTGACGGACCTGCTGCGCGCGTCAGATGATCTCGGCATGGTGCTGGAAGTAACCCTCTTCTCGCACGAGAAAGAGCCCAACCTGCCTGTCGACGAACAGGAGCGCGGCGCGGGCGCCCTGTCACACCATCTGAAGCCATATCGGAATCTGATCCTGCAGATCTGGAACGAAAAATCCGACAACTGGCGACGCTTGTTCGACGTCGTCAAGACGGCCGACCCAGAGCGGCTGGTGACCTCCTCGCCGGGCGTATCGAACGTGCTCGGCGACGACGAGCAGAACCAGGCTCTCGACCTGCTCACGCCACACACCATTCGTCGCAGCCCGGACGCCCCATTCTGGGAAGTGGCTCCACGCCAGATCGCCGACTTGATCCGGCGCTTCAACAAGCCGGTTATCGATGACGAGCCGGCTCGAAGCGGCC
>JAFAPL010000878.1 GCA_019247135.1 Chloroflexota bacterium
GATTGCTCTGCCGCCCGGGCGATGGCCGCCATCTCCTTGCCCATCAGGAGTTCTGTCGAGCCGACATGGCGTCACGGCGGCTACATAACGAAGACTCGTCATTCCGCGGGGACGTCCACGTCGAACCAGTTCAGTCGCTCCAGCCAGCCTGCTCCTTCTTCGCCGACCACTCGTTTGTTCAACAAGAGGTGCTCGGACGTCGCAACGATGAATGCCGCCGGCGAATCTTGTGACAGCTTCTGCTGCAGTTGCCCGTACAGGTTCGCTCGATTCGATGGATCCGCCTCACTTCGGATCTGGTCGATCAGCTCGTCCGCGCCCGTATAGCCCGACCGATTCCCAGATCCGTTCGAGCGCCAGAAGCGCGCGGTGAGCTGATCCGGGTCGACCCGCGAGATGTACGTCCCGTACATGTCATAGTCATTGTTGTTGCTGCGCTGAACAATGAGCCCCTGCTCCAGCGAGTCGTTCTGGACTTTCACGCCAATGTCTGTCCAGTACGAGGCGACCGCTTCGGTCACACGTTTCGAGATCGGCAGAATTGCCTGCGAGACCATGCTCGGCTGCCAATCGGCCGGCACGTTTGCCTGCTGAAGCAGCTGACGCGCTTTGTCCGGGTCGTACTCGAACTTCATGACGTTATCGGTGTAGCCGAACATCCAGGGTGGCAAATAGCTATTGATGACGTCCGCCAGCCCACCAAACAGGTCGCGCGCAATCGCCTGCGAGTCGATCGCGTAGCGCAACGCCTGGCGCACACGCACGTCATCCAGCGGAGGCCGCCGCATGTTGAACCACAACGTGAACGGCGACTGTCCAAACGCCGACTTCATGAAGCGTACGTTCGGATCGGTGTTCTTGGATGCCTCGATGGCGACGTCCGGGTCCGACACGTAAAAGGCATCCAGCTCGCCTTTGGCCACGGCCAGGAGCGCGGTCCGGTCGTCCACTTTCATGCGGAACTGGATCTGGTCGATCTTGGGCGGCGTACCCCAGTAGTTGGGGTTGCGCTTCAGCGTCAGACTGGACCCGGGCTGTGCGCTGTCCCACATGAACGGACCGGTGCCGATTGGGTGCGTGCTCCACTTGTCACTGTTGGCCTGGTACGCCGTCGGCGAGATCAGCATCGCATACCCGTACGCGACGGTCGCGCCGAGAAACGCGGGATATGGCTGCTCGAACCCGACTTTCAACGTTTGTGGATCCACGACAGTGATCGTCGATCCGGCCCAATCTGGTGCGCCTGCCGAACCGTTCTTCGGATCCTTGATGCGCTCCCAGTTCCACTTGACGTCGTCGGCCGTGAGCTCACCGGAGCCATCGTGGTACTTCATCCCTTTCCGCAGGTGAAAGATGAAGGTTTTGGCGCCATCCTGAATTTCCCAGCTTTCGGCGGCGTCGGGATTGATTTGCGTACCGAGCGGTGGGTGATAGGTATAACGCGCGGCGTAGTTGTAGAGGGCCTCCGTTGGTGGCAGATTCGCCTCGGTAGTGGACCGAATGGGATCCATTTCGGTCGCGTCGCCCGATAGACCAACGCGATAGATTTTCGCGCCGCCCGGTTTTCCTGGCGCCGTCGGCTGGACCGTTGGGGTGGCAGCCACCGACGCTGTCGTTGCCTGCTGCGCGGGCACCTGGGTTGGGGGTCGCGTCGCGGCCGCCTGGGGCGCCGACGTTGGTGCAGCTGAAGGTGCCGCGGGTCCGCAGGCGGCAAGGAAACTTGCACCGCTGATCAGGAGGAACGAGCGCCGAGTGACTGGGCTCATCCAACCCTCGCGACGTGCAGGGTGCTTGGGTTGCATTGCTCTGAAAGATCTCCCGTGTCACGCACAGACGCGGAATATAGACGACGACGATGACCACGAGCACGTGCGTGATGCGCGCTATGCTCAGCAGGGCTCGCTACGTCGATCTGGACGTGCGCGTATCAGGACGGGTAGCCTGCCTTTTGCCCCCGCGATCCCTGCAGGAGACCGCCTTGAACACCTACCGAGTGACTCGCCGTGATCTGTTCCCACTGGTCGGTGCCGCCGCCACCCTGGCTGCATTCAGCCGCGCAGTGCCGGCAAGCGCACAACCCGCCGGCCCGACCAATCGTTACGTCTACGTCGGCACGTATACCGCCCCGCACACCGCACCCGGCGGCACACATGTGAGCACCGCCCGCGGTATCTACGTCTTCCGTATGGACGGCTCAAACGGTGCACTCACCCAGCTCCAGGTGCTGGACGTCGAGAACCCATCATGGCTGGCTATCGACCCCTCGGGTCGATACCTGTATGCAGTCAATGAAGTCGAAACATGGAAAGGGCAACCAGATACGGGCGCCGTCAGCGCATTCGCCATCAATGCCAGCAACGGCCAACTGACTCCGCTCAACGACCAGTCCGCGATGGGCAGCGACACGACGCACGTCACCGTCGACCCCACCGGCCAGTGGGTGCTCGGGTCCAACTACACCAGCGGGAACTGGTCGCTGTTCCCCGTGCAGTCTGACGGCAGCCTGGGCCCGCTGAGCGACCAGTTCGCACCGAAGGGCATGGGTCCAGACACCGCTCGTCAGGAGGGTCCACACGCGCACCAGACCAGGTTCGCTCCCGACGGAAAGTTCGTGCTTGGGACCGATCTCGGCCTGGACCGGGCGTGGTGCTGGACGATCGCCAACGGGAAATTCGTTCAGAATACCGTCCCCTATATTCAGGTCGCCTCCGGGTCCGGCTCGCGACATATGGATTTTCACCCGAGCGGTCGCTTCTACTACATCATCAACGAGATGGCGAATTCCATCAACGCTTACACGTATGACGCGACGCACGGGACCGCTATTTGGATTCAGACGGTAGGCACGTTACCAGCCGATTACACCGGCACGAGCACGACGGCCGAAATCGCCGTTCACCCGAGCGGAAGATTTCTGTACGGCACGAACCGCGGACACGACAGCGTGGTGAGCTTCATGGTCGACCAGACGACGGGTAAATTGTCGTCGCCGGCATGGAGTCCGACGCAGGGCGCGGTCCCGCGTGGGATGGCGATCGATCCATCGGGCACGTTGCTGTTCGCCGGCAACCTGGACTCGGATACGGTGGTGCCGTTCAGCATCAATCAGTCGAGCGGCGCGCTCACACCAACCGGCGCTGTCACCAACACGCCGGTGCCCGTCGCATTCGCGTTTGGAGCAGCAATCAGCGGGAAATAACGGCCCGTGCGGAATGCACGGCCACGTCGCGGCAGATTGCTGCGCCCACGCGCAGGGCGCTGTATTGCGCAAAAAATCAATAGGCGGCCCGCAGCAGCGACATCACCTCGTCTTGATTTCGGAACGCGCGCGGGCCGCCAACAGAGCGCGGCGTGTGCTGCGCGTAGACCCGCTCCGCACACGTACGCAGCATCTCTTCCGTGACGCCGAGGGTGCGCAGCGGCTCGTTCATCTCCGTCTCGTCTCGTAGCCGTCGCACAGCCGCCAGGGTCCGTCCAGCCGCCTCCGAAACAGAACATCCATCCACTCGCTCGCCCAGGGCACGCCCGACCAGCGCCAGCTTCTCCGGACACCCGATCGCGGCCCACTCCAGCACATACGGCAGCATCAGCCCGATCAACCGCCCATGCGGCAAATGCGTCAGATCGCCAAGCACCTCCGCGTACGTGTGAACATGCATCAATCCGCCGAACGGAAAGGCGGTGCCAACCATCGTCGCCGCACCCAGCATCGCCGCTCGCGCCTCCAGGTTGGCGCCGTTCGCAAACGCTTTTGGCAGCGACGCTCCAATCGTCTCGATCGCCTTGTAGAGCAGCGCGTCGGCGTATGGGTTGAACTTGAGCGTGAGCACGGCCTCGGTGGCCTGTGATAGCGCGTCGAACCCGGTGTCCGCGGTCACGCGCGGAGGCATGGAGACTGTCAGCAGCGGGTCGCATACCGCCACGCTTGGTCGGACGTAAGGTCCGCTCGCCCAGCCTTTGATCCCGGTCTCCGGGTTGAAGACTCCACAACCGGCGGTCACTTCCGCTCCGGTGCCCGCGGTCGTCGGCATGGTGATGACGTGTGGCCCTCGCTTGTCCGCTCGACGGCCCTTCTTCCACTCCGTGCCGACACGTTGCTCGGTGAATTCGTGAAATCTGCCGCCATTGCCGACGAGCAGTGAGACCGCTTTGGCGCTGTCCATCGAACTGCCGCCGCCGACTGCCACGACGATGTCGCACGTGCGATCTCGAAACATACTGACCGCCGCCTCTACGGAGGCGAGCGTCGGCTCCGTTGCCACGTCGGAGAAGATCTCGCCGCGCACGCCCGCGTCAGCCAGCGACGTTTCAACAACTTCGGTCATCCCGAGCCTGTACAGGACCGGGTCAGTCATGACGAGGGCCACCGCGCCTTCGAGCTCGCACGCGATGCGCCCAACTTCCTTTGCCCTGCCAGGTCCGAAAACCACGCGCGCTGTCGGTCCGAAGTCGAAGTCAGTCCACCCGCTCACACGTCCCTCACCATTGAGATGGTACGCGCCAGATCCAGTAGCCTTCCTCTCGAATGTCGACACTCCTGGTCGTGATCCGACACGGCGAATCGAACTACAACCGCGAACGGCGCTGGCAGGGCCAGTCCCAGGACGCGATCCTCAACGAGCTTGGCTGGCGGCAGGCCGCGTGCGTGGCCGAGGCAGTGCGCGACTTGCGTGCCGCGGCCCTGTTCAGTAGCGATCTGAGCCGAGCGATCCAGACGGCTGTTCCAGTCGCACACGCCGTCAATTTGCCGATCTATCCCGAAGCCCGGCTGCGCGAGATCAGCGCGGGAAGCTGGACCGATCGACCATCGGACGAGGTCACGCTCGAGGAGCCTGAGCGTGTGCGCGCGTGGAACGACAAACCGGCGAGCACGAGCCCGACCGATGGCGAGACGCTTGCCCAGGCGCAGGAGCGCATCCTCTCGTTCGTTCGCGAGCGTGCGGCGCAGTACGACGGCCAGACAGTCCTGGTTGGGACACACGGAGCGATCCTGCAGACACTCATGGCCGCCGCCCAGGGCCTCAGCCTGGACGACCTGTGGCTGGATACGCCGGCGGCAAACGGCGCCATCGTGCACATCGAGTACGACAACGGTCGGCTGCGGCAGCTGGCGCCGCCGAGCATCGCGCATCTTGCTCCGTTGGGCGCAGAGGGCATCACGCTGGGCAGCGCCGGCGGACCGGGTCCGAAGGTCGTCTAGCGAGTTGATGGTTCTGGCTGGCCGAGCGGCAGCCCGCCTGAAGGTGTGTCAAATGAGGCCTGAAGGTGGCCTCAATCGGGCGTAGGCTCTCGTTCATGGACGCCGACGAGATCTTGCGCCTCCGTCTCGCCAATCAGCGCATCACGCAGGCTCTCGACGACCCCGCGCCAGTGGTGGTAACTCTCGGTGCAGTCCAATCCCAGGACTACGCCGCCGCGCGCTGGGCGCTCGGGCTGCGCCTTGCGAACGCGCACGACGCGAGTATTCAGCGCGCCTTCGACGACGGCAGGATTTTGCGCACCCACGTGCTTCGTCCAACCTGGCACTTCGTCGCTCCGCAAGACATTCGCTGGCTGCTGGCTCTCACCGGCCCACGCGTCAAGGCGACCACGGCTACCCGCACCCGCGCTCTCGGCCTGGATGCGGCACTCGTCAGACGCACCGAGACGATCATCGAATCTGCCCTCGGCGGCGGGAAGAGCCTCACCCGGGCGGAACTGGGCGCGGCGCTGAGTAGCGGCGGCGTCACTCTGCCGGATCACGCCACGCTGGCGCACCTGGTGGGCCAGGCGGAGCTCGACGCGATCATCTGCAGCGGCCCACTCCGCGGTCACCAGCACACGTACAGCCTGCTCGAAGAGCGCGTGGCGCCTGCACCCATCCCGAGGGGCGACGACGCTCTCGTTGAGCTCACGTGGCGTTACTTTTCCAGTCACGGACCCGCACTGGCGGAAGATTGCGCGTGGTGGTCGGGTCTGACCCTCGGTGACGTGCGTCGGGGCTTGCAGCTGAACACGCACCGTCTCCAGACCGAGACGTTCGATGGTCGCACCTACTGGTTCGAAGCGAGAGCAGCCCGCGCGTCGGCGAACAGCGTGTTCTTGCTTCCCAATTTCGACGAGTACACCGTCGCGTACCGCCAGCGCGACCTGTATTACGACCGCGCGCGCAACTGGACGGGTAATGAGCGCCTGGATGTCCCCTTCCGCGACGTGATCGTTGCCAACGGCCGCGTGGCGGGCCGCTGGCAACGGTCACACACGATCGAGTGGACGATCGAGCCCTCAGCGGAGGAGCAGGAGTTGCTGGAGCAGCAACTCCAGCGCTACGCGAAGTTTCAGGGCGCAAGCGTGACCGACAGCACCCAGCCTTCGCGCCCGTCGCTGCCCCGAATGCGCGTCCACTCGCCGCTGCTTTCGAACGCCGTCACGGTCGCGCCCTCGTCGTAACCCTTCTCGGGCAGGCGGGGCCCGCCCGGTGACGCTCGCAAAGCGACGCCTTGCCCGTCCGTGTTCACGATCCTGCGCGGCACGCCCGCTTGTGCCGACCTGGCCGTCGGCGTTGCTCGGCTCACCGCCGCGGTTGGCGTCGCCGCCCTCGCCGGCACGGATGTCGCGGTAGCCGCGGCCGTCGGCGCAGCTGTAGCCGTCGCCTCCACCGGGGCAGGAAACCGCGCCGTGGCGAACGTGCCGAGCCACGCCTGAACGCGTGAGCCCGCCGCCGCAACCAGGAGCACGGCCAGAAGGATTGCGGCTCCAACGATGACTCGCTTCGAGCTCTGGCGCGGGGGTCGCGCCACCGTCGGGCGTCCGACGACGCGTGGAGCGGCTGGCGCAGCCGGCCACTCACGGACAACGAAGGCGCGGCCGCTCTCTGGGTCCGTACCACCATCGAGGATCCGCTGGCCGCTCGCCTCATTCGACCGCGCCGCGGAGCGAGCCGTCTGCCAGAATCGCTCGACGGCCGCCGCATCGTCCGTCAGCTCTTGCGGGAGCAGGTGAAGGACGACTCTGCGCTGCAGCGCGCTGTCGAATGCTTCCCACTCGACGTCGGACTCGCTCTTGCGGAGCTCGCCCAGCAGTTCGTACCGACCGGCGATCAGCGCAACGCCGTGAATAGACTTTTCTACATCCGGCATCTCTGGCGCCGGGACTTTAGCCTTTCAGGGCGCCGCTCGTCATCCCCGCGATGATGTACCGCTGCGTAAACAGGTAGAGCACCACCAGTGGCGACGCAGTGATGCAAATCGCCGCCGCGATGAGCGGCCAGTTCGCCGCAAACTCGGCAAAGAAGTGCAACAACCCCGCCGAGACCGGTTTGACCGAGTTGTCCGGCAGGAAGATCACTGGACCAATGATGTCGTTCCAGACGCGAATCGCGATGATCAGTCCCACCACGGCCATGGCTGGCTTCAACAGCGGAATCACTATCTGGATGATGTAGCGGATGTACCCGCAGCCATCGATCGCCGCGGCGTCATCCAGTTCCGACGGGATGTCTTTGATGAATGCCGTAAAGATGAAAATAGGCAAAGCCACCCTGCTCATCCAGAGAAGGATGTAGCCCTGACGCGTGTCGTACAGTCCGAGTTCCTGCAGAATGAAGAACTGCGGAATGATGCCAGCTGGCAGAAGGATGCCCGATAGAAAGAAGATATACAGCACGTTGCTCATGCGTACATGCGCACGCGCGATGGGAAATGCCGCCAGGGCCGAAATGATCAATGTTCCGAAGACAACGGTAAACGTGTAGATCAACGTATTGATGAAGTAGCCACTGAAGCCGCCTTGCGCCCATGCTGACGGATAATTCGACCACATCACTGGCGACGGCACTGACGCAACACTCACGCTGAATTGCCGACTGGACATGAGCGAAACGAAGAACACAAACGCCAGCGGCACCAGGTAGAGGAACGCAAGGAGCACCATCACGACATAGCCGGCGATCGTGCCGGAGCCTAATCGGGCGCGCACAGCTGGCGCCGGGCGCGCGGCCGGCCGGCTCAGTTCCTGTTCACGGATCACAGAGCTGTCTCCCGTCGCCGCAAGTAGTACTGCATGATCAGGGCGAGCACGAACACGAGCGCGAACTGCACCATGGCAATCGCCGCCGCGAATCCGGGCAGCGTGGTGCTGCTGCCGCCGGCGCTGCCGTAAAACGCCTGGTTGAAGACCCACATGCCCAGCGTCTGCGTGCTGAACGCGGGGCCTCCGTCAGTGAGAACGAAGATCAACTCGAAAGCAGTGATCGACCCGATGACCGCCAGCAACACGTTCACGGTGATGCTGGGTGCGAGCAACGGAACCGTCAGAAATCGAAACGCACTCCAGGGCGAGGTTCCGTCGATCTTGCCTGCCTCGTACACCTCCGTTGGAATGCCTTGCATGCCCGCGAGAAAGACCATCATGCTGAAGCCGAGATTGGCCCAGATCTGAACCCAGATCACGGCCCACAGTGCGGTCGCTGGGTTGCCAAGAAGATTCGTGCGCATGCCGAACGCCGTGAACAGGCCCGTCACCGGGCCATTCAGCGGATTGAACATGACGTACCAGGTCAATCCGTTGACGGTCGCGCCAAGCACCACGGGCAAAAACACCAGCGACCGAACCGCGATCTGTCCGCGTAACTTCGAGTTCAACAGCCACGCGATCAACACCGCGACGCCATTCTGTACCACGGTGACGACCAGCGAGAAAATGAACGTGGTCTGGAGGGCTCGAATCAGAAAGGTGCGCCCGCCGCTGAACAGCTCCCGATAGTTCTCGATGTCGATGAAATGAATCGGCACATTTGGAAGACCGGTGTAGTCAGTCAGCGAGAAGATCGACGTGGCCAACGCCGGCGCGATCTCGAAGATCAAGAAAACAGCCAACGCCGGCGCAAGACACACATAGGGCCAGATGCCCGCGGTACGACCCACTAGTGCGCGGGGCTGGCGCGATGTCCAGCCGATTCTTTCAAGTTATGGAATTGACTGACCGGCACTTACGTCCCGAAGTACAGCTTCGCCCAATCCGCGTCGAACATGCCGATGTACTTCTGCCACTGCGGCTTGGAATCGTCGAAGTTCTTCTGCACGTACTGCGCGTAACTTTCGGGCGTGTACTGGTCCGACAACAACAGCTCCGACCACGCGTTGTCGTACGTCATGCCGGGCAAGGCAAGGCGCACGCTCGAGACGGAGGTCTTCTTGAGCAATGGCCCCACCGCGGTCGGCACCGGTCCGGTGAGCTGCACGTTCTGGGTCGGGTAGTACTGCAGCACCTGCATGAAGTTCTGGAAGTTGTCCTTCTGGCCGAAGAAGTCGATCCACTTCATGACCACGTCGCTGTTCTTCGTGTATTTCAGGCCCGCCCACCCGATGTCTCCGTATACGGGCTGGATGGAGTTGGCGTTCGCATCGTCCGCCAGGGCTGAAGTGAACGCGTCAAGCTTCTGGAATTCCGGATTGTTGGCCATGATGTCGCCACCAGAGAACGAACCCTCGGGCCACATCGCGTACTTGCCTGTGGCGAACAATCCCGCCGTGGTCGGGTAATCGATGCCGCTGAAGGCGGGGTCGAAATACTTCGAGACGAAGTCCTTCGCCCGCTTGAACGCCTCGACCCATTCTGGCGTCGTGAAGTCCGCCTTGCCCTGGACCAGCAGGTCTGACCAGAAGTTGGGCTGCTTGGGGCGAACGACGTCCATCTCCGCCATGCTCGCCCAGCGCGTGAGTGACGTTTGCGGCTTGGCACCGTACAGGATCGGCGTCTCGCCTTTGGACTTCAGCGTCTCACACATCGTCGACCAGTCAGCCAGCGTCTGCGGATGCTTCAGGTCGTACTTGGCCAGCATGTCCTCGTTGGTCCAGACGACGTGGCCGACGTACGCCAGCGTCATCTGCCACACCTTGCCCTTCCAGGTCATGAAACGGGCCACGTTGTTCTGTTCGAAGTTCTTGAGCGAAGCCAGGTCGGTCAGATCGAGGAACTGCGTATCTGGTTGGAAGTTGATGATGTCAGCCGGAGCGAACCCGTAACCCGCGGTGACATCGGTCGTCTGACTGGCAATGCGCGTCTTCTGCGCTTCGGTCCACTGTGCGCCCTGTCCAAGCATCTCGAAGTTGACGGTGACGTTGGACTGCACTTGCTTGAATTTGTCGTCGATCTGGCCCATCGCGTTCTTGAACGCGTCGGCACTCGAGCCAGAGTTCCACGAGATGACGCTGATCGTGACAGGCCCAGCACCTGCATTTGCCGCCGCGGCACTCGTCGGTGCAGCAGCACTGCTGGTCGTCGGAGCGGGTGCTGCGCCTCCGCCAGCCGTGTTGCCAGCCGGCGCCGATGTCGATGAAGGAGAGCTGCACGCGAATACAGGCAATCCGACAGCGCCAAGGCCAACGATGCCTGCCGTCTTCAGAAGTGAGCGCCTCGTCAGTGCGCTTTTGCGTTGGTAATCCACTCTGCCAAGAACCCCCGTGTCTCTGACGTGCGCTTTATTTAAGTTCGCATCCTATCACCAATATCGAAGCCCGCGTACCCTGCTCGTCGCCTGATGAGCGGCTCGCACTGGCACCACGTCTCTCGAATTCGTGAAGGCGGGACTGTTGCTGCCCTGACCGCGACAGCAGGCAGCATATTCGCGGCGACCCCGGCTGGAATCCGCCGTTCCATGGACCGCGGCCGCACGTGGAGCGTGGCGGGCACGTCGGCAACCGTCCCGTTCGCCGAAGCAATCGTTGCCTCCCCTGAGAACAACGGCACGTTGCTCGCGGGCGCGGCGGACGCCCTGTATCGCTCGACTGATGGGGGCGACACCTGGCAGCGCGTAGTCATCGGCGCTGTGCTGGCCGTGGCCGCGGCGCCTGGCCTGTGGCTGGTCGGTACCGAGTCCGACGGCGTGCTCCGTTCTGAAGACGAGGGGATCACCTGGACGGGCGCTAACGCGGGGCTGCTCGATCTGACCGTCACCGCGCTCGCGGTCTCGCCGTCTTTCGAACGCGATCGAACCGCCTTCCTCGGCACCGCCTCCGGCCTGTATCGCACTCGTAATGGCGCCCGCGCATGGCGTGCGGCCGAATCTGACTTCGACGTGAGTGAGCCAGCGATTCAGTGCCTGGCGATTTCACCCAATTTCGCCAACGACCATCTGGTCCTGGCAGGCACCGAAGGTTGCGGCTTGCTGAGGTCCGAGGATGCCGGGTCGACCTGGCAGGCGGTTGCCGACCTGACCGACCACAGCGTCACCGCCCTCGCCTTCGCTGCCGACGGAACGGTCGCCGCGGCGACTGAGGCGGGTATCTTCATCTCGCGGGACCAGGCCCACTCGTGGCAGCTTTCGAGCTTCGACGACGCGCCCGTGTTGAGCCTGCTGTTCGTCGAGAACACGCTGCTGGCAGGCCTGGCCCTGAACGGCGTCGCGTCCTCTGACGACGGGGGCGAAACCTGGACAAGCCTGACGGCCGACCTCAGCGCGAGCCTTCTGCTTGCGCTCGCGCTCAGCCCCAGTTTTGCCACCGATGAGACGCTATTCGTCGCGGGTCCTCGAGAGGGCGTCAGCGTCTCCAGGGACGCCGGTCGGACATGGCAGGAGTATTCGGCGGACCTCCAGGACACGATCGTTCTCGGCCTCACGGTCACCGCATCACATGTGTTCGTCGCCACGACCGAAGGCCTGTTCCGCGCCGGCCTTCAGGAACCGCGCTGGGAGAGCTGCGTCGACCAACCTGTCCGTGCCGTGGCGTCAAGCCCACACCCACGGATGCTCGTCAGCGCCACGCAGGCGCGTCTGCTGGCGTCCACGGACGACGGCAGCACCTGGCGAACACTCGAGACTCACTTCGACGCCGACGTGATCTCACTCGCGGTCGCTCCGGATAGCACCATGTACGTCGGCAGCGCGCGGGCGGCCGGAGAGATCACGCTGTGGCGATCGCCAGATCAGGGATCCACGTGGCAGCGCTGGCTCGTGGACCACGCCAGCGGCGGCGTCCTGCCGATAGCCATCTCGCCTGCGCACGCGACCGAACAGGCGGTCTACGTAGGCATCGACAATCGTGTCCTGCATCCGATCCGCGACACGCGCGAGATCCGCGGCGCCGAGCGTCGCCCGCTCTGGCGCGCCGTATCGCTGAGCGACGCGGCGACTCCCGTCACCGCGCTGACTGTGCCGCACCGACGAATCGTCGTCGCGGCGACGGGCGGTAGGGTCTTCATCTCACGGGATAGTGGCCAGAGTTTCCTGCCCTGGACCGACGGGCTCCCGCAAGTGCCGGTCGTTGCTCTGGCCTCGACCGAGGACGACGTGTACGCCCTCGCTCTTGGCGGCACCCTCTGGCGCGCTACCATCGCGAAGAGCCGCGAGCCACCCGCTGGTCCGCCCACAACAAGGGGAAAGCTGACATGACACGCTTACGCTTCGGCATCTTCATGGCGCCTTTTCATGCTCCGGTCGGCCAGAACCCGACGGCCGCGTACGCTCGCGACGTCGCAACCATCCAGCTTCTGGATGAGCTCGGGTATGACGAAGCGTGGATCGGCGAGCACCACTCGGGCGGAGTCGAGCTGATCCCCTCGCCCGAGATCTTTATTGCCCACGTGGCGGCCCAGACTCGCTACATCAAGCTCGGCGCCGGCGTGATCTCGCTGCCCTACCACAACCCGCTCTGGGTCGCTGATCGCATGATCCTGCTCGACCACCTCACGCGCGGTCGCGTGATGATGGGTGTTGGCCCCGGTGCGTTGCCAACGGATGCCGCCATGATCGGCATCGACCCGCTCGATCAGCGCGCGATGCTGGAGCAGGACTTTGACGTGCTCATGCACCTGCTGCTGAAAGACGAGCCGATCTCGATCGAGACCAGCCGCTACAAGCTGGTGAATGCTCGCTCGCAATACCGGCCGTACAGCGATCCGATTTTTCCCATCGGTGTCGCCGCGATCGCTTCTCCGTCCGGACCGCGACTGGCGGGCAAATACGGCGTCGGACTGCTGTCCGTCGGCGCAACAATTCGCGAGGGGTTCGACGCACTCCACCTCCACTGGGACGTGATGGAGGAGCGTGCGGGTCAATTCGGAGCCGTCGCCGACCGCAGGCAGTGGCGGCTTGTCGGCCCAATCCACCTGTCGGATTCAAAGAAGCAGGCCATCGAGGACGTTCGCTACGGTCTGGATGCCTTCTGCGACTACACGCAGCACACCATCGCCGCTCCTCATTTCCGCGCGGCGGGCTCCACATTCGACGAACGCGTCGGCTGGGTCAACGACACGGGTCTGGGCGTGATCGGTACACCGGATGAGGCGATCGCACAGATTGAACGACTGCAGGAGCAATCCGGCGGCTTCGGTTGTTATTTGATGATGGCCCACGAATGGGCGGATCCGGCGGCGACGCGCAAGAGCTACGAGCTCTTTGCACGCTACGTGATGCCCCGCTTCCAGAACTCGGCCACGCGACTCTTCGCGTCCGAACGCTGGTCACAGGAAACACAGTCTGGGCTCGATGCACGTCAGGCTCAGGCACTGAAAGAGTGGACCGACAAGCATGCCGGCGAGCGAGCCGCGCGCCAGCCGCTGACTGCGTCTTGACCGCCGCCAAGCCTGTGAGTTCTGGAGTGATCCGATGACCGCACCGCATCTGACCGTTGCCACGGCCATGCAGGCCTTCCGCGCCCCGGGCGAGCAGGTAAACGGCCTCGAAGCCGTACCCGAAGGCCTATGGCTCTGCGATCAACGCGACAATCACGCCTATCTCGTCGACTACGCGGGCCGCCAGCTGACCCGCTTTCCCAGTCCGGCCCGCAACGCCAGTGGCATCACCTTCGGCGCCGGCTCCGTCTGGATTGCTTCCAACGTCCGACCGTCGATGATCTTCCGCCACGACCGCACAACGGGACACTGCCTCGCCTGCCTGGTGCTCCAGGGCGATGGTGGCGTGCACGGTTTGCAGTGGCGCCCCTTCGCGCCTGGTGAGATGCCAGCGGCGGCCGAAGAAGCTCGGCCTGAGCTGCATCCGACCGCGCCGGCGGGGCGGCGCAATGCCGGCCCGGGTGCGAGCGGCACGCTGTGGGTCAGCCGCCCTGGCGCGCACCGTATCGACCACCTCGACGCCGAAACCGGCGACCTCCTGGGCTCCATCGACTTCCCCGCCGATCGCTCACATGGCATGTTCTGGGACGAAACCGACAACACCCTGAGCGTCGCCGAGACCAACTACGGCCACATCTTCAAATTCGACCCGCGCTCGGGCGACCTCCTCCAGGAATGGCAGATCGACGGGCCCGAAGTGCATGGCCTCACGCGCGGTCAGGACGGACGCGTGTGGGTGGGTGACGCCTCAACCAACAACGTGCTCGTGGTGAACCGCCCGTAGCGACGCACGCCGGAAGACTGCCGGCAAATGGGGGTCAACCCTCACCCCGTTGCTTTCGAGAGGGGCCAAGGGGCTTCGCCCCTTGAAACCCCACTGGGCGGAGTGGGTCGAGAACTCCAGAGGGCGCAGCGGCCAGCGCAACTACCGCAGGGCGCGCAGTGCTTGTTTGATCAAGCCGCGCGTCAGCTGAACCTTGTAGCCGTTATTCGCCAGCGGACGCGCGTCAGCCAGGGCCGCGTCAGCCGCGCGGTCGATGACGGCCTCGTCGAGCAAAGAACCAAGCAACTCCTGCTCCGCCGCCTGTACGCGCCATGGCACCGGCGCCACGCCGTTCAGCACGATGCGCGCAAATGAAACGCGATCCGACTCCATGCGAACGCAAGCCGCCACGCCCGCAAGCGCAAAGGCCCACACCTTCCGATTCATCGCCTTGCGATACGTGCTTCTCAGTCCAGCCGACGAAGGCAGCCTCACCGAGACGACCAGCTCGTCCGGCCGAAGCACGTTCTCGGTGCGCGAGTCATCCCGTGGGACCGCGAAGAACGCGGCCAACGGCACGGTCCGCGCTTCGTCCCCACGCCGGAGGTCGACGGCGGCATCCAACGCGATCAGCGCCGCCGGTGCATCCGACGGGTGCACCGCCACACACGGGCTCACGTCAAATATCGCGTGGAGCTGATTTTCTCCCTCTCGCGCCTGACACTCCTCGCCACCTTTCAGCCAGCAATGAAACGCCGGAGAGCGAAAGTACCAGCAGCGCGGCCGCTGCAAGAGATTGCCACCCAGGGTGGCCATGTTGCGCAGCTGCGGCGTCGCCGCCAGACTCACCGCCTCCACCAGCGCCGAGTACTTCTCGGCCAGGCCCGCGTGCGCCTCGATAGCTGACAACGATGTCAGCGCCCCGATGGACACGCCATCGGCGGTCTCGACGATCCCTGAGGCCAGCTCCGAGACTCGCTTCACGTCCACGAGCCGCGTCGGCTGCACGACATCTGCCTTCATCAACGGCAGCAAATCCGTACCGCCCGCCAGCACACGCACACCGTCGTCGTTGAGCAATTCGCCGACGTCCGCCAGGCCAGCAGCCGACGCGTACTCAAACCCGCGCATTCGCCAGCGCCTCCAGGAGTCTCTTCCGAGTGATCGGTGCCTCGCGCACCCGCACTCCGACGGCATCGAAGATCGCGTTGGCAATCGCCGGCCCGGTCGGGATCAGCGGCGGCTCACCAATGCCTTTCGCTCCGGTCGGGTTCGCCTCCACGTCCGGCACGTCGTGCACCGCGTGCTCGATCGGGGGGATGTCCGCGACGGTTGGCACCTCATAAAACTCGAGGTTCGGATTCAGCACCACTCCGTACCGCGTGTCCACAACACGCTCCTCCAGCAACCCGAACCCGATCCCCTGGGCGACAGCGCCGATCACCTGGCTCTCCACCATCGTCGGATTGATGATGCGTCCGCAGTCATGTGAGGCAACCACTCGGAGGACGTCAACCTGTCCGGTCTCCACGTCCACCTCCACCTCGACCCACTGCGCTCCGAACGTGCGTACCGCCTTGTCCTTGGGATTCTGATCGCGCGCTCCCTGGCCCTGGATCATGTGCGGCCCGACCTCTTGCATCACCTCGGTTACGCTCGAGCGCTTGCCGACTCCGCGGAGGTAGACGTCGCCGTCGCGGACGCTGAGGTCCGCCGCGTTGCACTCCAGAATCGTCGCCGCGGCCTCCAGCAGCTGTGCTTTGGCCTGGACCGCCGCGGCGCGAATTGCGGGCCCGATCGTCGCCTGCGTGGCGCTGCCCGAGCTGACCGGTGCGTACGGCCCGAAGCCCGTATCTCCGAGGTACAGGCGTACCCGATCCATCGGCAGTCCAAGCTCCTCGGCCGCCACCTGCGTCAATCCGGTCCGTGACCCGGTGCCGATGTCTTGAGTGCCGGTGACCACGTCGGCGGTGCCATCGCCGTTCAACTTGACCCACGCGTAGCCTGGCGGATGACCGCCACCACCGATCCAGTTGTGCACCGCGAACCC
>JAFAPL010000925.1 GCA_019247135.1 Chloroflexota bacterium
GCATGACTACCAGACTGGCCCGAGGAGCGGGTTCTGCCACAGACGCTGATCCTCGTGCCCCAGGCGCCACACGCCGATGCCTCCCAACCCGCTGCTGTGGGCGAGGCTGATCCGAATCGCTTCGGTCGTCGCGTCGGTGAACCAGACGTCGTGGTGAGCGCCGCTACTGTCGGTGTAACTGAACGTGAGCGCGCCCGAGGTGGGGTCGTACTGCGGCGTCACTCCCATGCTGGCGGCGAGGTTGACCGCATCCTGATACTCGTAGCTGTTCGCGGGGTTTGCGCTCCCGCCGCCGTTCGCCCAGTCCATCGCATACAGCTGCATGCCGAGCACATACTTGTTGACGCGCGGCAGCGTCCGAATGTAGGCGATCACGCTCTGGATCCAGGTGATGTCGTCCTGGGCGCCGGGAGCCGACGTGGCCCAATGAATCCCCCAAGCCATCACGAACAGCTGATCGGCCTGCGCCGAGAGCGCGTTGTAGTCAAAGAACGTAGAGCGCGGGTGGTTCGGGACGTCGGCGGTCTTTGCCGAGACGCAGATCACGAGGCTCTTGCCTTCGGCGTGAAGCTGCGCGGCGAGCGCCGTGACGAACGAGCTGTAGGCGTCGCGATCCTTGGCGAGACCAGCCTCGAAGTCGAGCACGGCACCGTCATCGCCTGCCGCATTGACGTCTGTGACGATCGCGGTCAGCCACTGCTGGCGCAGCGTCGGGTTGTTCAGGATCTCGTCGAGCACCGAGGTTCGTTGGCAGTTGAACCGCGGGAGCACCTTCACTTTTCGTGCCTTCGCCCACTGGGTGATGAGCGGAACATCCGAGCCGGTGAGGTTCGCCTGCGCGTCGCAGTCGTAGTAGGTCGGAGACACGGTCCCGATCTGCTGATAATGCGCCTGAAAATCTTGGAAGCTCTGGCCCGTCGAGGCCAGCAGGAATGCGCTCACGTGGCCACTGGTTGGCACGGGATCCTCGGTGCGAACAGCCACCGACGCCGGGGTCGAGAGATACCCGAGGCCGTCCACGGCAATGACCGTGAACGTGTAAGAGGTGGAGGCGGCGAGGTTGGTCAGCGTCACCGACGTGCTCGGGTACTGACCAACAGGAACCCCATTGCGGAACACTCGGTAACCGACAACTCGACCGCGCGCCGGCACGCTCGGCTGCCATGACAGCCCGACCGTGGTGTCAGACAGCGCGCCGCCGATCAGCTCGCTCGGAGCGGGTGGCGGACTGTGGCCGGTCTGAACGACCACCGGAACGCTCGAAGCCGACGTCCGGCGATTGCTGTCTACGGCCACGACCGTGAAGGTGTAGCGCCGGTTGGAAGAGATTTGCACGCTCATCGAGGTATGGCGCGTCTGGGCATAGGTGGAGCCCGATCGCAGCAGCCTGTAGCCCACGATCTTGCCGTCACCGCGGATCGAGGGCTGCCAGGAGATCCTCACGCTCGCCCCGGAAGCGCCGGAGGCTGCGGGCCATCGCGGAGGCGTTGGCAGCCTGTAGGCAGTGAACACTCTCAGCTTCGAGGCGCAGCGCGTGACGTTCCCACTGGGTGAAACCAGCCGCACCTGCAGGATGTAACGATGGTCGAACCGGACGTTCACGCGCATCGCGTGCCGCCGCGTCTCCCCGACCACCTGATGGCCTCGAAAAACTCTGTAGCGAATCGTCCGGCGCGCGGCACGGCCGGGCTTCCACCTGAGCGTTCCGAAGCTCGCCCCGTCCGCGCGGCTGAACGTGAGCGCGGTTGCCTTGGTCGCGACGCATCCGGCGCCCTTCCGCGGGCCCGAAGCACCATGGGCCGACGCGCAGGGCACGATCACCGCGATAAGCAGTGCGAGCAGGAGTGCTCTCCGGCTGATCATCGTGGCCTCACCGCTTCCCGCGAGCGCGAGCGCTGCTCGCCGGGGTCGCGGGCGCGCAGCCAGGCGTAGAGGTGCTCGGGCGTCGTCGCGGTTCGGGCCTGCCAGCGCCGCTCCGGGCCACCCCCGGTAGCGGTCGTGTACGGAGGGTTGTCGTGCTCGTCCTGGACGAACACGGTGTCGAACTGCGAGCGCATCAGCCCAAGCGTGAACGGCACGATGCGGGGATCGTTGCCGGCATCCAGCTGGCCGTAGTCGCCGTACGGAACGGCCAGTGCATGAATGTCGATCGCCTGGCTCTTGAATTGCTCTACGAGCGTGAGCAGGTCGAATGCCACTCGACGCTGGTAGTCGGCGAAACTCTCCTCTCCACCCGCTCCCAGGTAACGCCTCATTGCATAGAACGGCCTGATGTCGCCCCGCTTGTCGACAGGTATTTTCAGATGACCCTCATAGGCCTCGGGCTGCACGTCCCAGCGCCCCGAGCGCTCCATCCTGTGCAACTCGGTCCAATCGAGGTAGAGCGGATTCTTCCGCTGGATTTGTCCGGTGATCACGAACATCGTCGCCCGGAACCCCTCGCTTGCCAGAACCTGGTCTGCGCCCCGGAATGAGTCGAGCCGGCCGTCGTCGAAGGTGATCAGCACAGGTCGCGCTGGCAAGCCGCGCATATCTCCTTGCTGGAAACGGTCGTACTGGGCGATGCTGATGGCGCGGAATCCCGCCAGCCGGAGCATCTCCATCTGGGCGGCGAACGAGCGCTGGGTGACCGAATAGCCATCTCGGTCGTTGTTGATGCCGTGGTACACGAGGACGGGGATCGCGCCGCTGAACGCCGGGAGCTGGGTGAAATCGGCGGTCTGGGCGGAGCTCAGGACATCCTGGGGCGCCGGGTAGGGCGGCGAGTCGTAGTAGCGGACGTAACTCGCGTGCACATGCAGCACGATCGGCACGACGAGCGCCAAGGGCACGATCGAGAGAGGCAGCAGGAGGAATGACATCGGACGGCGTAGCCGCCGAGCGACCTTCCGCAGTGGGGCTCTCACGAGACCGCTTGGAGCGACTCAGACGAACTCAGTCCCGCGGTCGCCGGCCGTGTGCCCCATGACGCGGTCCGGCTGGTGGCGATCGCCCAGTACGTCTGCCAGAGCAGGAACGCCAGGTAGAAGAAGCAGAACATGATTCCGTAGACCCACAGGTGGCTGTAGCGAGGCTTGCGCGCGGCGTAGTA
>JAFAPL010000038.1 GCA_019247135.1 Chloroflexota bacterium
ACCAGTCCGCGAGCTTGCCAGGCGCAGGACCACGACGCACGCCGTCGTGGCCAACAGCAGCGCGAGGCCGTACGCCTGGATCGATCGATCTGCGAACGCCGCGGGCAGCAGCGCGGGCAGAGGCACGCCGCTCAGGCCGTTGGCGCCTCCCGTCCAGTAGGGCAGGTGCCAGATGACCCCCGGCACGATCTCGCCGAAGGCGAGCGTGACGATGGCGAGGTATTCGCCGCGCGTGCGAACGCTCGGCAGCCCGAACGCGATCCCGAAGCCGGCCGCTACGAGGCCCGCTAGCGGCAGCGCCAGCCATGGCTCGCGCAATCCAGCCGGCAGGGACAGGCTCAGGCGACTACCGCTGCTCGTCAACAGCGCGGCCGTGTATCCGCCGATGGCGAAAAACGCGGCGTAGCCGAGATCGATGAGTCCGGCCAGGCCGACGACCACGCTCAGCCCGACGCCGAGCGCGACCAGCAGCAGTATGGCGGTGACACTCGCGATGCGTTGCCATCCGAGGGCCGCGTCGAGCATCGGGTACACGATCGCCAACATCAGCAGCGCGACCAGCAGCGACCGCGTGCCAGGCCGTGCGGCGTCGAAAGTCGTCGGTGTCGTGGAGCCCGCGTCGGCCAGCGACGCCGATCCTGCCGAGAGCACGCCCGTCGGTCTCCACGCCAGCAGCACGATGAGCAGAACGAGCACGAGCACTGGCGTCCACTGCGGGTCCAGCAAGTAATCGTTGAACGAGCTGACCACTCCGATCAGGACGCCCGCGAGCAGCGCGCCGCGCGGATTGCCCACCCCGCCGAGCACCGCCGCCGTTATGGCCGCGAGTCCTGTTCGAAGACCGAATTGCCCCGAGGCCGCGCCCGTATAGGTCGAAAAGATCGCCGCCGCGAAGCCGGCCAGGGCACCCGCAAGCGCGAAAGCGAATAGCTGCGCCCGCGCCGGATCGCCACCCGAGAGCGTGGTTAGCTCTGGGTCCTGTGCAGCGGCACGGAGCAGCCGACCAGCGCGCGTCCGCATGAGAAACGCCCCGACTCCGATGGCCAGCATCGTGGCGAGTGCCAGCACGATCAGGTCTTTCAACGTGAAGGACACGCCCATGCGCGCCGTCAGGTCGATGTTGGGAATCAGGTCAGGCATCGCCAGCAGCGGCAGGACGACGCCGTTGTGTAGCAGCTGACTCTGCAGGCTGCGCGGGTTCTGAAACGCGGCGCGCCACCAGATCGCGCCCTGGTACAGGATGAACGAGAGCCCGACGGTGGCGATCAATGGTCCGAGCGAGTCACCCGTCGCGCGGAAGGGCCGGAACGCGAGGCGCTCGACGCCAACATTGAGGATCGTGCCGCAGGCCGCACCGCAGAGTGACACAACTGCGACCGCGACCACGCGTTGCCAGAGTGGCGCCTCGGCCGTAATGCCGAGCCACGTTGCGACTGTGGCGACGACCACCGTCGAAACGGCGAAGACGTTGCCGTACGCGAGATTGATCTGGCGCGCAACGGCGTACGCAAGCGTGAAGCCGATCGCGGTGAGAGCCACGACCGCCCCGTTGGTCAGTCCGTAGATCAGGAGCTGCAACACGGTCGCCGCGTCGAGGCTCGGCATGCTGAGCGGATTGTCGAGCGGCCCGCCACGCGCTCGCAACGTACGCGTCGCTGCGATCGGTCTGCGACAATCGCACGCGCCGCATGCGGGCTCGCGCATTCTCTTTCGAAGTTGCCGCCGCCGGGCTGCTGCTGGTTGGCCTGGCGCTGCGACTGGCCATCCTCGCCAGCCCGCTCGGTGAGATCGACGGCGATGAAGCAGTCGTCGGACTCATGGCTCGACACATCGCGTTCTCGAGTGAGCGCCCCGTCTTCTACTGGGGCCAGCCGTACCTCGGCAGCCTGGAGGCCTTCTCCGCCGCGCCTTTGTTCGCCCTCTTCGACTCGAGCACGCCGCTGCTCAAGCTCGTCCCGATCGTCTACAGCCTCGGTTTCTTGCTCCTGAACGTGCTGCTTGCCCGACGCCTGTTTGGTACGCCGCCAGCGCTGGCAACGGGCGTGTACCTTGCCCTGCCGCCCTCGATGTGGGCGGTCTGGAGCACCAAGGCTCGCGGTGGCTACGCCGAGGTGCTGTTTCTGGGCCAAGCGCTCTTGCTCACCAGCCTGTACCTCGCTGAACGCCATAGCGCCAGGCTGGCGCTGCTGTGGGGCGCCATTGCCGGTGTCGCGATCTGGACCCATTTGCTGGCGGCCGTCTATGTCGTGCCGACGCTGGTGTACATGGGCCTGCGCCGACGCGCGCATTGGTCAATCAGCGAGATCGCCTGCGCGCTGGGCGGTGCGTTCGTCGGTGCCTTGCCCTTGATCTGGGAGAACGTGCTGAGCGGGTGGCGCAGCCTCGCCGCACTGACACAGGCGCCTGACTTGCCCGTGGACATCCCCGCGCAATTCGTGCGTTTTTTTCGGATCGGTGTGCCTGTCCTGGTTGGCCTTGGCCAGCCGACGACATCGGAGACCATGTTCGATGCCGATTGGGGCTTTCGCCCAGCGGGTCACCTGTCGGTGGCGTTGATCGCCGTTGCGCTGCTCTTACTGGTGATGCTGTGCTATGTGCCGTCGGTGAAGGCGCTAGTTAAAGGGGAGAGCGGCGCTGCACCGGCGCTGCTCGTCTTCGTCGCCCTCGCGGTGCCGCCCGCGGTGGCGGGGACGCGGTTCGGGTTCTTCGTCTCCGAGCCGCGTTATGCGTTACCGCTGTACTCGACGGTGCCGCTGTTGTTCGGCGCCGTGTGGTCGCTACGACCCGTTCTACGTTGGCTCGCGGTGGTGGGCCTGGTGGTCTTGAACGTCTGGAGTCTGCTGACGACCGACCCACGTTTGTGGCGACCCGAAGACGCGCTGGACAGCACGGCCGCAACGCGGTCCCAGCTAGTGGATTTCCTGGTCGCTCAGGACCGCCACCAGATGTACACCGACTACTGGATCGGCTACCCGATCATGTTCGAGACACGCGAGACCGTGCTCGCGTACGTGATCTCGGGTGGCTTCAATCGGTATCTGCCGCCGGCGGACAACGTGCAGCGCACGCCGAACCCGGCCTGGGTGTTCGTGCCGGACACGCTTCCGGAGACAATGTTTCTCGACCAGCTTGGAACCGT
>JAFAPL010000170.1 GCA_019247135.1 Chloroflexota bacterium
CAGGACCTCAGGCCCATTGACCACGTCGATGCGCGTGCGTGTCATCGTCACTGCGGCGTGCCGTACCGTCAGCCCGGTGAATGCTTCCACCGTAACGTCCTGCAGCACGATGTTGTACATGGGGGCCTCTGGCAGCCCAACGATCCAGCCGGCGCTCCTGGCTCGGCTGGCCTGCAGGTTCGACACACGTACGTCGGACACGCGCGGTGTGGTCTGACCGACTGCCTCGGTCGATTCGTCGCCAGTGGCCGGAACATCAGGATAGTAATCGGCAAAGGCGATGGGCTGCTGGACTCCGTCCATCGCCAGGTTCGAGTACGTGATGTTGGAAATTGGTCCCCCGAGGCGGCGATTCGTTTTGATTCGGATGCCGTTCTGCGTGTCTTGAAACGTGGAGTTCGAGACCACCATATGAGAAACACCACCCGTCGTCTCACTGCCGATGGACACCCCGTGCCCATGTAGGAACGTGCAGTTCTCGACGTCGATCCCGGAGCTGCTGCCTGGCGACGCTTTGACCGCGATGTTGTCATCGCCTGAGTCGATGGTCGAGTTCAGGATGCGCACGTCCTGCGAGCTCATCGGGTCCACGCCATCTGTGTTCGGCGAGTCCGCGGGAGCGATGATCGTGACCGAGTCCACGTCGACGTCCGTACACCGGCGGAGGACGATGTGAAAACTGGGCGAATTCGTCAGTGTCACGCCCACAATACGCGCGTGAGTACAATCGTCGAACGCGACCAGACGCGGACGCGGCGGATCAGGTGTGCCGGCCTGCTGCGCTGCGCGCGTGCGGGCCCACCAGCTCGCACCGTTTCCGTCGATCGTGCCCTCGCCCGTCAAGCTGACGTTGCTTGCGTTGGCGGCGTTGATCAATGCGTACAATCCGTTGTTCTCACCGTCCGGACGCGCGTACGCGGCGGGGTTTTCGGTGGCCACGAGGGTTGCGCCCGCTTGCACCTCCAGAGTCGTGCCTGCTGCGACGAAGAGCGGGTCCACATCGGAGTAGGTTCCCGGCGCGATGTGCACCGTTTGCCCGGCGCACGCGTCGAGCGTCGCCTGGATCGATGCCGTGTCGGTTGCGGTGCATGGTTGAATTTGCGCGGGTTCGGCAGTCGAGAAGCACAGCAGCAGGACAGCGATAATGCGCAGCAACTGGTGTTACCTCCGTAGGCGTAAAGGTGCCATCGCTGGACCGATATCGCGTGCGCTCGCGTGCGACAAAGCACGGGCTTCAGAGGCGGCAGTCACCGCGAGCACCATCGTGTTCAGACTACTGCCGATGTGTTCCACCTGGCGGCTGAGCGCCGCCGCTCATGTTCGCACAAGCCTGGCAGAGCTTTCAGCGTCTTGGCGTCGCTGCTCCCCAGGAGCGCCATGACCGCTGACAGGGTTGCGTCGACGTCGCGGCCGCAGCGCGGGCAGCAAAACCCGCAGGCCACTCACCGGACATACTGAGCCTGGCGCCAAGACGGCGTCGCGCTTTGCAGGACCCAGTGCCCCGTCGCGGAGCGCTGCTAGGAAGCACCGACCGAAGGTGCAGTGATGCCGCGCCCTCTACGCGCCGACGCCCGGACGCAGAAAACGCGCGCTCAGCAGCAACCCGACCCCGAGCAGGCCCACGACGACCGTCTGCACGGTCATCAGCGTTGCCATGCGAATCGTTGCTGTGAACCAGAACGGCTCCGGAAACAGCATGATCAGGTAGTCGCGTGACGGGTCCAACTCCCACAGATCATTGCGAAACGCTATCTGATGAAAGCGGATCCACAAGCCGTCGAAATCGATCAGTGACAACACCGCCACCAGGACCACGAGGGCGACGATGAGCGCGGTGCTCCACAACATCTCGCGTCCGAGTGGCGTGGGTGATCGATCGAAAATGACGACGAACGCCAGCCGCAGCACGATGACCATGCTCGCAACCAGCCCCATGCGGAGGAAGAACTGAATGAGCCCCTGCACGTCCTCCATGTGCGCGACTTCGCGGTCGTTGAAGAGCAGACGTGACTGACCGCGCACGGTCACCTGCATCTGGATCTGGCCGGGCGGCGCCTGAAAATAGGCGACGAACGCGTCGGCAATGCGCTCGAGCTGCGGTTGGTCGAGTCCCGTCGTCGCGGAGACGTCATTGTCCTGGAATCCGCGGATGAGAAAGTCGCGATCCGTGACAACGCTGCGCAAGCTCGTCGAGATCAACAGAAACGGCAGCAATAGGATGAACGCGAGGCTGACCAGGTTGCGGACCCAGTCGAGTGCCTCCGGATACGGGGTCACCCGCGAGGCGACAGTGCCGCGCATGTGTGCTCCCGAGCATAACGCGCCTTACCCGGCGCAACGCCCATTGCCAGATCGAACCGCGGATAGATCAGCCATGCGCTGGCGAAGCCAAACAGAACGCCTGTGATGACCCGCAGTTCCCACGTGCTCTCACGCCAGCCGAACAACTGCGTGAATCCGTCGATGGCCATCGGCAAAATCAACACGCCATACGCGACAAAGCCCAGCGGCCGCATGTCACGATGGCGCGCGAAATAGATTCCGACGGCGAGCAGCGCGATGTAGATTGCCAGGTCACGCTCGCAGAACGCCATCTTCCAGCCGAGCGTCGCATCGCCAGCGAAGCTGAATGGATCGCGCCCCAGGCTTGCGAGCTCCTGTTCGCTGTACACAGCGTGCTGACCAAACAGAAAAAAGGACCGAAACGCCCACTGATGGCACGTGAGGTGATAGACGGCATACAGCGCTTGTGCTGGAGCCGTCCAGCCCAGAGCGGCTATTGCTGGAGCGAGCACGGAGCCGCCGATGAATGCGGCGAACGCGGCATTGAGTACCAACAGCCAGTGCCGCATCACTTGCGGGCGGTCCGCAGCGCACGTTCGAGTACCTGCGGGTTCAGCGGTGCTGCGTACTCGCGTCCACCTATCTCGACAACGGGAATGCGTTCGCCATAGCGCTGCAACAGCGATCCATCGGTCGTGATGTCGACCACCGTGAGCATATGTGGATAGCGCCGCTCCAGGCGCTTCAGTTCATCCTGAGCCGACTCGCACAAGTGGCACCCCGGCTTCGAGTAGAGCGTCACGCTGGTCATGCCGCGATCGAATCCGGTCGCTGGACGTCAGGCTGAATTCGCCGCAGCCGCTGCGTGCGCTCGAGCCCCACCGCGTACCAGATCCCGAACAACACGCACCCCGCGGCGAGCAGCTGATCGATCTGGAGTCCGAAAAGAAATGCGGGATCGAGTCGCAGCATGCCGAGACCGATGCGCGCCGCGCCGTAAGCAATAAGAAACACTGCGGTACGTGCCCCGGCGGGCATGTTCCGCATGCTGGTCATGACGATCAGCAGAACCGCGCACACGAGGGCGTCGTAGAGCTGCGCCGGGTGCCGCGTCACGTTGAAATCAGGCACGGCGGAGAGCGGGCTCGAATAGCGGGTCGCCCACGGCAGATCGGACGGCAGGCCCTGGCCATGTCCGTCCAGGAATTCACCGACGCGTCCGATGGCAACTGCTACCAGGAGGCCCGTTACCGCGGCGTCCATCAGGCGCCGTCGCCTGGACTTGGTGTGGCGCAGGCGTGCCGCGGTGACGAGGCCGCCCGCCACGATGCCGCCCCACAGCGACAGGCCGTCCTGCAGATTGAGCCGCCAGATGTCGGCCGAGTGCGTGAGGTAGTAGTCCCACCAGCCGAGGACGTTGACGACGCGCGCGAAGATGACGCCGACCGGAAGAGCCCAGGCGAGCGCATGCAGCAGGGGCTTCGTTGGCACGCCCTGGCGCCGGCAGTCTCTGACGGCAACGCCCGTTCCGACGATCGCGCCGACCAGCACGAAAACGCCAAGCCAGCGGACCGCGACTCCCCCTATGGCGAACACCACCGGATCGATGCTGATGGTCACACCGCGATGAGCTCCAGTTCGACCTCGCCCACTTCGGCGTCCAGTCGCTCGGACTCGATGAAGTGGACGACTTTGTCGAGCATCTCGTTGGAGTGTCGTCGGTCCTCGCTGACGCACACGATGCCCAGTGTTGCAACTTCTCGGACATCCTGCGTGTCCACTTCCGCGATGGCCACGTTGAAGCGATTCCGCACCCGCTGCACCACCGACTTCACGACCATTCGCTTGCCCTTGAGCGAGTCATTGTCTGCGAGGTGCAGCGCTATTCGGGCGACCCCAACGTGCATTGCCACTTCGGCAAAGGCTAGCTAGGTTGCGGGTCGAGTGGCCAGCCGCCGGCTGTCGAAGAGCGCCCACAGGTGGGCCAGCACGAGGACGATGAGCACGACTTCCACGCCTTTGGCCAGGTAGCCAAGGTTCATGGGGTTGGGTCGACGCATCTCGAACCAACCAAGGATGGTCAGGGCTGCGATCGCGAGCACCCCCAGGTCGACGAGCCATCGCCAGTTGCCGAATCGGTCACGCCCGAACCACACCAGGGCTGCCAGAGCCAGGTAGATGAGGAAGTTCAGCACGAACAGCTGATTGAGCGGCAGCGGCAGCTGTGGCGGCGCGTTCGCGCCTGGCGGTGGCGCCCCAGGCGGCGGCCCGAGCCGGCCAATGAGATTGCCGCGAAAGAGGATGAAATCCAGGCTGAGGTGCAAGACGCCGTCGATCAGCGCGAGGAGGGCGATAACGCCCGGCAGGACCCAGCCCGCCAGAGAAGCTGACCTCACACAGCACAGACTAGTTGCTGATCTGGCCACCTGCCCAGAAAAGGGCGTCTGAACGGGCGTCTGACAGGGTGCTAGCTATACTTGGTG
>JAFAPL010000260.1 GCA_019247135.1 Chloroflexota bacterium
CTTGATGCCGATGAATGGAAGGAGGATGCCACCGAGGCCGTAGATGAGCAGATTGCGACCAAGCAGCTCGGCCGCCGGAGCGGGACGATACCCGACGCCGCGCAACGCCAGCGGCACCAGGGCGATGATGATCAGTGCGTTGAAAATCACCGCCGAGAGGATGGCGCTCTGGGGCGTCGAGAGCTGCATTACGTTCAGCGCATTCAACTCGGGATAGGCAACGGCGAATGCGGCGGGGATGATAGCGAAGTATTTCGCCACGTCATTCGCGACCGAAAACGTCGTGATCGCGCCGCGAGTAATCAGCAATTGCTTGCCGATGGCGACCACCTCGATCAATTTGGTTGGATTCGAGTCGAGGTCCACCATGTTGGCAGCCTCTTTCGCCGCCGCGGTGCCGGAGTTCATTGCCAGTCCGACATCCGCCTGCGCAAGTGCCGGCGCGTCGTTGGTACCGTCGCCGGTCATGGCCACCAGGTGTCCTTTGGCCTGTTGTTGGCGGATGATACGGATTTTGTCCTCCGGTTTTGCCTGAGGCACAAAATCGTCCACGCCAGCTTCGCGCGCGATGGTGTCGGCGGTCAGCGGATTGTCGCCGGTGATCATGATGGTCTTGATGCCCATTCGACGAAATTCGTCGAAACGTTGACGCATGCCGGGCTTGACGCTGTCTTTCAGATAGATCACGCCCACAATGCGGCCATCTGCCATGACGACCAGGGGCGTGCCACCTTCCCGCGAGATGCGCTCGACCCGTTCGTCCAAACCGAAGGGGTGTTCTCCATCAACACCTGACGCGGCCAGAATCGCGTCGGCAGCGCCCTTGAAGTAGGCGCCATCCAACCGCACTCCGCTCATGCGCGTTTCGGCTCTGAAGGGAATGATCTCAGCGTCAGCGGCGCGGCCGTTTATCGAAGGCGCGCCTGGATAAAACTGTTCGGCGAGTGCCAGGATGCTGCGGCCCTCAGGCGTGTCGTCCCCCACGCTTGCCAGACGCGCGGCCTCGATCGCGTCGGACTGGCTGGCGCCACCGACCGGCAGGATCTCGGCAGCCAGCCGGTTGCCATAGGTGATGGTACCGGTCTTATCCAGCAACAGGACGTCGACGTCGCCCGCGGCTTCGACCGCTCGACCTGACATGGCCAGCACGTTGAAACGTGTGACGCGGTCCATGCCGGCGATGCCAATCGCCGACAACAGGCCACCAATGGTGGTTGGAATGAGGTAGACGAGAAGCGCGATGAGAATGACGGTAGAGACGGTCGTGCCGGCGTAGATTGCGAAGGGCTCCAGGGTGGCAACTGCCAGAAGGAAGACCACCGTCAAACCCGCCAGGAGAATGGAGAGCGCGATCTCGTTCGGGGTCTTCTGGCGCACGGCCCCTTCGACCAGTGCGATCATGCGATCGAGGAATGTCTGGCCGGGGTCAGCGCTAATCTGGATCTTCAAGTGATCGCTGACGATCTGCGTTCCGCCCGTTACCGACGAACGGATGTCGGTGCCCGGCTCCTTCAGCACCGGAGCTGACTCGCCGGTGATGGCCGCCTCGTTCACGTACGCCAGGCCCTCGACCACTTCGCCATCGCCGGGGATGATCTCGCCCTCCCGCACAAGGACGATGTCGCCTTTGCGTAACTCGGATGACGAGATCGTTTCCTCGCGGTCGTCGCGGAGCCGACGGGCCGGAGTCTCTTTCTTGGTAGCGCGTAACGTATCCGCTTGCGCCTTGCCGCGCGCCTCCGCCATGGCTTCCGCGAAGTTGGCGAACACTACGGTGAACCACAACCACAGCGTGATCTGCAACGTAAACCCGACATCGCCGGTGCCGGTGACGATCTGCTGGAGCATGACGATCGTGGTGATCGCCGCACCAATTTCGACGACGAACATGACGGGGTTTTTCGCTACCCGCCGAGGATCGAGCTTTCGGAAGGATTCGCCGATCGCGGCGCGGACGAGCGGAGCCTGAAAAATGTTGCCGGCGCCGGACTTGCGACTGGCGGCTAATTCCTTGCCCTCGTCCACCTCCGGTGTGCGGCGGGCCGGAGTTCGGCCGGCCTGCGGCTGTCGAGTATCTGCATCCGACGGCCGAACTTCTTGCGATGGCTGCAAGCCGCGGGCGGGATCCGCGTCACGGTCCGGCACAACATGCGCCGGGCGCTCGGACGTGGACGACATCAGAACGTCCTCCCTACATTCAAGAGCAACTGTTCAACTATCGGACCGAGGGCGAGCGCCGGAAAATAGGTCAGCGCACCAACGATCAGAATCGTGCCGACCAGGAGACCGGACCACAGTGGTCCATACGTCGGGAACGTTCCAAGCGATCCCGGCACGCGCTGTTTGCGGACCATGGAACCTGCGATGGCCAGGAGTGGCACGATCATCAGGAAACGGCCGATGAGCATGGCGAGGCCCATCGTGGTGTTCCAGTACGTGTTGGCGCTCAAACCCGCAAAGGCCGAACCATTGTTGCCGGTAGCGGAGGTGTAGGCGTACAGGATCTCCGAAAACCCGTGCGGACCGGAGTTGCTGATGGTGGAAGTCGCCCAGTCACCGATGCTCGCAGCGCCGCTGAATAACAGGATGTCTGCTGCCAACACCAGTACCGCCAGCATGGCCATCTTCATTTCGAAACTCTCGATCTTTTTGCCGAGATACTCCGGGGTGCGGCCAACCATCAGGCCAGCGATGAACACCGCCAGGATGGCAAACATCAGCATGCCGTACAGGCCGGCGCCAACTCCGCCGAAAATGATCTCGCCCAACTGAATATTGAGCATCGGGATCATGCCTGCGATCGGCATCAGGCTGTCGTGCATCGTGTTTACCGCGCCGCATGACGCATCCGTGGTGATGACCACAAAGAGTGCCGACGCGGCCTGCCCGAAGCGCACTTCTTTTCCTTCGAAGTTGCCTCCACTCTGGAGAGTTGAAAGTGTCTGGTCGACACCGAGTTGGCTCAATAAAGGATTGCCATTCTGCTCCACGGGCAACACGACGGCGACGCCTGCGAGGAAGAGAACGAGCATGACCGTCCAGATGGCCCAACCCTGACGTGTATCGCCGACGAATTTGCCGAACATGTACGTCAGGCCGGAGCCGATGGCGAAAATGGATAGCATCTCGATGAAGTTGCTCAGTGGCGTCGGATTCTCGAACGGATGCGCGGAGTTGGCGTTGAGGAAACCCCCGCCGTTGGTGCCGAGCATCTTGATCGCTTCCTGCGATGCGATCGGACCCTGTGCGATAGTCTGCGTGGCGCCTTCGAGTGTGGTCGCAACCGTGTAGTCGTTCAGGTTCTGCGGCACACCCTGGACGATGAGAAACAGCGTGTAGAAGAAGCAGACGGCAGCAGCACGTACAGCGTGCAGCGCACCAGGTCCGCCCAGAAGTTGCCGATCGTTCGAGCGGACCGGCGCGCAAGTCCGCGCGTGAGCGCCACGGCGATGGCGATGCCCGCGGCGGCCGAGACCCAGTTGTGGAAGGCGAGCGCCGCCATCTGCGTGAAGTAGCTCATGGTCGTTTCTCGCACGTAGAACTGCCAGTTGGTGTTCGTTGTGAACGACACGGCCGTGTTGAACGCGAGATCCGGCGCCACCGAATCCAGACTCTGCGGATTGAACGGCAGGATGTTCTGGAGTCGCTCGATGACATACGTCACTAGCGCGCCGACCACGCTGAAGAGCAACAACGCAAACGCGTAACCCCTCCAGCCTTGCTCGGCGTCAGGATCCACGGCACTCAGTCGGTAGATCGCCCGTTCCACGGGACCGAATACTGGATGTAGAAACGTGCGCTCGCCGTTGAAAACGTGCCACATGTGCAGACCGACGGGCTTCGTGATGGCGAACAGCACCACCACGTACAGGACGATCTCGAGTAGACCAGGCACACTCATGCGTGTACCTCCTTAGAAGCGCTCGGAACGCAGCAAGGCGTACACGAGATAGATCAGAACCAGCACCGCGGCGATGCCGCTCAGAAGGAGCTCGAGTGACATGAAAATCAACCGACGGCGATGCCGCGGTCGCACGCCACCGTGTAGGTCAGCGCCAGTGCGAAGAACGCGACTGTCACGGCCGCGAACACAAGATCGAGCATGTTTTTCTTTTCTTAAACCTAGCCGTCAGTAACTACGAACCCTACCGACGTAACTGTGCCCATTTCGACACCGAGAAGTATGGCGTTGCGATGCTCAAAAACGGCGTCAACGACTGCGACCAGTTTCTCAATAAGTTGTCAATAGAGCTGAGTACCTGAATTTCGCCTAACAGCCCCACCATCA
>JAFAPL010000357.1 GCA_019247135.1 Chloroflexota bacterium
GGGCGTACCAGATGCACGCCGTGACACCGGCCCAGATCGCCGGCCCATTGAGCTCCCGCACATAACCACGCCACAGAGTGGCGGGCTGCCAGTCGACTTCAGCAAGCAGACTTCTGCGTGGTGAAAATGCAACAGCCACAGCTTTCGACTCCACGATCAAGGATTGATTGGTGAGCCACCCTCGAGTGCCCGCACCACACTGAGCGCCCGGGAGCTACACGGCATCCCCGAAAAGAGCGATTTCGGTCGTGAGTCTGGTCGCGGTGCCTTTCCCGAAATCACGACGGTTATCACTGCTTTCAGGGATGTCGTGAGCCTCGACCTACCTTAGAGTGGCCACGCCACGGCGACTTGCGGAGCCGAGGTGACACGGAAGGGAGAAGGACTTCTCAAATGGCACATCTGAACGGACACCTGGACGACGTCGTAGCTCAACTCGGCCACAGCCAGCCGGGGTGGACAGCGGACATTACTCGCGCCCAGGCTCAGGCCGCGGTGGCGGCCGCGATGCAAAAGGCAGAACAACTCAATACTCGCATGGACATCGCTGTTGTCGATGCGGGTGCGAACCTGAAAGCATTCTTGCGCATGGACGGGGCATGGCTCGGCAGCATCGACATTGCTATCAAGAAGGCGCGTACTGCGCGCTTCTTCGACATGAATACTGGCGACATCGGCCGCCTCTCACAGCCCGGCGGACCGCTCTACAACATCGAACACTCCAATGGGGGATTGATCACATTTCCAGGCGGAATCCCCTTGCGAAACGCGCGCGGCGAAGTCGTCGGCGGTATTGGAGTGAGTGGAAGCACCGTAGAAAATGACCACGCCGTGGCCGACGCGGGTGCGCAGGCGGTGTCACTCGCCACGCGAGCGGAGTACTGCTAGGAGTATCGCTCATCTTGGCCTTCACGGTAGGTGCTGTCGGTAAACGGGCGACTGGGGTAGCCGGCCGCAGTCTGTTGAAGTCTGATCGACGAGAGCGTTGAAGACGTACTCCAGGCGTCCGTGCCGCCCGCGCCAATCTTTCGCGGGTTTGTCACCTGGGGGGCCGAGGCGGCGCTGGGCGTCATGGACCGGCAAAGCATCGCGACCGCGATGTTGTCGATGGTGTTGTGGACCGGGATGTTCGCTGCTCCTGGCGATAGCGTCGCGACGCGGCGGGTCGCCCGCTCAGCAAATGAGGCGTCGGCCGAGATCATCCGCAGTTACGCGGGCCGTTTCGGGCTTTGCGTCTCTGCCGCTACCCGATGTGGACAGTGCCTTGGCCGAGATCGACTACGCTCTCGGGACTCTACAGTTGGACGGCGTTGTGCTGCTGACCAACTACGACGGCGTCTATCCTGGGGACAGACCCATTCATGTTCGATGGAGTCCGCGCCGCCATCTACACCCTGACTGACTGTGGACACTCCAGAGTGAGAGAGGACTCCAGGTCGCGCTCCACGGCTTCTCGCCGCAGGCTCACCAGGTGATACCGACCGGCCAGCCAATCCTTAAACTGATCGCGGTAGTGCGGACTCTCCGGACGGCCGGAGTTGCCGATGTTCTGCACGGCCAGGAAATGGTCTGGTTCGGCGAAGTCGATCACCAACCGGTACTCTGCTCCACCATCCGCTCGCAGGCCGGAGTCCAACGAGCCGACGCCGGTGTTGCGCACCGTCTCTGCTCCGCCGTCGACCGGTTCCGGACCGATGTCGAGCCAGCGGCGCTCGGAGGTACTCAGTGGATGCCTCCAGTCGACTTGATGGACCGTGCCCCACCGCCATGCCGACTCGTCGGAGCCGAACCGGTTCCTGAGACGGCTGAGAGCATCTGCCACGGCCGCACGAACCTCCTCGCGTATATCTCCGGCAAACCAGGCCACATCGCCATGTTCGATGGTGCGTGCCGCGACGCCGGTCTGGCCAGCCAACAAGGCGTGCAGTCGCTCGGGAAAGCGTTCGCCGAGCACGCGGCGTTGCCACGCCTGCATGAACGCTTCGAACAAGGTCGGCGCGACTGTATCCAGCGCGTACTCGTAGTCCCACGCTCCGAAGGCATCGCGCAGGAGCAGTGCGTCCGAATCGCTCGCGCCAGCCAGCAAGTCGACGATCCGGGGACACAGCCGCTCTGCGCGCACGTTCTTGACGTCGTTCTGTAGGGCTATGGCGGAGTCGCGGTCGACGGTGGACGTCGTCGTTCCCAAAACCTGGTGGATGCGCTCGGCCCGATACCCGGAGCCCCAGCTTCCGTGGAGCGGGTACGGATAGTCGTCCGGCGCGACGCGCTCGTTCGCACTGGCGACGTAGCCCCTCGCGGGCTGGAACGAGCTCGGGAGTCCATCAAACGGAATGTAGCCTCGCCACTCGTCGGCCGGTTCGGTCGCGGAACGATATCCGCGCGCAACACGTCCGCGGATTGGCACGCGCCCGGCGCACTGATATCCGACGTGCCCGCCTGCATCCGCATAGGCGAAGTTGGACACCGGCACTGCCCAATCTCGCAGCGCGTCGCGGAACGCCTGCCAATCGCGCGCGCGACCGATGGCGATCGCCGCGCGCACGTGGTCCAGGTGTTCGTGTCCGACCCAGCGCAGCGACAGGGGTGCATCGTCGACCGGGTCGATGGTCGGCAGCGTGTGATTGACGATCGGTCCGCGGACCGTCTTGCGCTGAACGTGTCGGAGGGGCGCCTGGCCACGCACACCAATTTCTTCGATGCGCTCCTCGAAGCGGCGCCATTGGTTGCCATCGCGATAGAGCGAGGGATCCGTCGGGTGGACTTCCTCGCGATACAGGTCGCGTGTGGACGCGTTGTTGTTG
>JAFAPL010000625.1 GCA_019247135.1 Chloroflexota bacterium
GGTCTGAATGACCGGCGCGCCG
This sequence comes from Chloroflexota bacterium, assembly GCA_019247135.1. The sequence continues at coordinate 23 of JAFAPL010000625.1, forward strand.
TGAGCGATCGCGCGTGCCAATAAGGCCAGAGGAGCCGGCCCGCCGCCCAGCAGCACGCAGCGCAACGTGTTCGGAAACGGCGTTGAGCCGCGCTCTTGCAGCATGCGATCGAGCATCGTGCTCACCACGGAAACGATCGTCGTGCCCGCATCAAGAGAGGCGTTGACGGCTGCCGCGTCGAAGCGCGGGTGGACGTCGGCGGTGATGCCGTAGATGGCGCAGCGCAGCACGATAGCCAGCCCGCCGACGTGAAAAAGCGGCATGCAGGCAAGCCACCTGTCGGTGGGCATGAGGCCGAGGTTCAGCGCGGACGCGACGGCGCTCCACCAGTGATTGCCATAGGTGAGTACGGCACCTTTGGGTCGGCCGGTTGTCCCGGAGGTGTAGATGATGCTGTGCGGCGCGTCGAGGTCGAACTGTCGCGCGCTGGCAGCCGCGCGGGGCGCGTTGAAAAGCTCCCGGAGCAACGCTTCGTCCAGGACGTGGGCGAGGTCGGCATCGGCGGTTTGCCAGGCGACTTCTGCCTCGGTCAGGCGCGTGTTGATCGGCACGAGAACGGCCCCGAGTCGTGCCACCGCGTGCACGGCGACGACGTATGCCGCGCTGTTCGGTGCCCGCAGTCCAACGTGCTGCCCTGCGGCGACGCCGCGCTGCCGCAGGGAAGTGACGGCCGCATCGACGCGCGAGTCCAATTCCGAATACGTCAGCTTGCAGTCGTCAGTAGAGAGCCCCAGCCGCGTCGGCGTTATCTCTGCCCGCTGGCGCAGCCAGTCTGGAACGATCAGAGCCACAGGCTGGCGGCGAAGAGCACGCCGAAGGCCAGGTGCAGTTGGCCCGTGCGTTTGAGCGCCTTGTTCAACGGTCGACCGGAGGTTCGCGACACATAGCGGAGGAGCCACACGGCGAGCGGCGCGCTGAGCCAGGGCAGCCAGAACCACGGGCCGCTCAGGCCCTGCAGGTAGACGATCAGCGGGACGGCGAATGCGCCGATGACACAGGCGAAGTACTCGATGCGGGTGTTGCGCGCGCCGATCAGGACGGCCAACGTGCGCTTGCGTACCGACCGATCGGTATCGATATCGCGGAGGTTGTTGACGATCAGGATGGCGGTAACCAACAGACCGGTGGGTATGCTGGCCCAGAGCACCAGCGGCGACACGCTCAGCGTCTGCACGTACGCGCTGCCTACGACCGCCAGCACACCGAAAAAGAGGAAGCAGATCAGGTCGCCGAGCGAGTGATAGCCGTACGGCCAGGGGCCGCCCGTGTACAGAATCCCCGCCAGAATGCACAAGACCCCGATCAACAGGATTGGCCAGCCGGCGATGCTGATCAGGTACAGGCCGATCAATGCGGCGGCGCCGAACGTCAGGCACGTAGCGACCAGGACTTCGCGCGGGGTCACCAGGCCCGTTTGGGTGACGCGCATCGGGCCGAGCCGGTCGGCGGTGTCGGCGCCTTTGAGGAAATCGGACAGATCGTTGGCGAAGTTGGTGCCAATCTGGATCAACAGCGACGCGATCAGGGCAGCAAGGAAGGGCCCGACCCGCAGCTCACGGCCGCCGTGCAGCGCGGCGGCCGTGCCGACGAGCACTGGCACGATCGCCGCGGGCAGTGTCGCGGGTCGAGCGGCCAGAAGCCAGACACGCGCGCCGCGTGGCGCAACAGCCGCGGCCGTCATCTGGCGAGTCTCGTCAGTCTGCAGTCGCAAGGCGCCGCCGCAGCTTGCCACCGCTCGCAGAAGACATCTGGCATGTGAAGGCGCCAGCCCGCGCACTGGAGTGCTCCGATCTCATGCAGCGCCGACATTGTCAGGGAACGGCGGGAATTTCAAATCGGCTCTCGTCAGTCTCGAGTCGCAAGCTGCCGCTGAGGCCTGCCAGCGCTCGCAGAACACACCTGGCAGCTGAAGGCGCCAGCCCGCGCACTGGAGTGCTCCGATCCCAGGCACCGCCGACATTGTCAGGGGAACCGCGGGAACTTCGAAAAATCGGGCTTGCGTTTCTCCAGAAACGCGTTCTTGCCTTCTTTGGCTTCTTCGGTCAGGTAGTACAGCAGCGTCGCGTCGCCCGCGAACTGCTGGATGCCCGCCAGACCTTCAGTTGCCGCGTTGAACGCGCCCTTGATGAACCGAATCGCCGTCGGGCTTTTCTCCAGGATCTCGCGTGCCCACTGGATGGCCGTGTCTTCTAATTCATCCAGCGGCACGACCGCGTTGACCAGGCCCATGTCGAGGGCTTCCTGGGCGTTGTACTGGCGACACAGGAACCAGATCTCTTTGGCTTTCTTGTCGCCGACCAGGCGTGCCAACAGTGTCGAGCCATAGCCGGCGTCGAAGCTGCCGACGCGCGGCCCTGTCTGGCCGAACCGCGCGTTGTCGGCGGCGATCGTCAGATCGCACACGACGTGCAGAACGTGCCCTCCGCCGATGGCGTAGCCAGCGACCACGGCGATGACTGGCTTCGGCAACAGGCGAATCTGCCGCTGCAGGTCGAGCACGTTCAGTCGCGGCACACCGCGCGGATCGACGTAGCCACCTTCGCCGCGAATGCGCTGGTCGCCGCCCGAGCAAAACGCATCCGGACCTTCGCCGGTCAGCAACACCACGCCGATGGAGGGGTCGTCGCGCACGTGAGCGAACGCCTCCTGCATCTCGAAGATCGTCTCGGGTCTGAACGCGTTGCGTACCTCTGGGCGATTGATGGTGATCTTGGCGATCGATTCGAAGTGCTCGTACCGAATGTCGGTGAACTTCTGAGAAAGTTCCTCAACCGCGTGCCAGGCGACAGGCATGTGTGTACGTTAGCGTGCTAGTGGCGACGGACGACGACGGCCGTAGCGTTGTCGGCGCCGCCGCGCTCGACCGCTTCTTGCACCAGCCGTTCGGCAGCCTCCTGGGCAGTCGTTGACTCGCGTAGCAGTACGCCGATGTCCTGCTCGTCCAGGTAGCCGGTAACGCCGTCGGAGACCAGCACGAGCGCGTCACCACTCTCGAGACGCAATCCGCCGAACACGTCTACCTCCACATCGGGCGTGTTGCCAAGCGAGCGGGTCAGCAGGTTCCTGAACGGGCTGAAACGCGCATCGCGCTCGCTCATCTGACCGTCGAGCACCTGCTGGTTCACCCAGGTGTGGTCGATGGTGACAAGCGTTGCTCGTCCGCCGGCAATGGCGTACGCGCGACTGTCGCCGACGTTCGCGATGGCGACCTCGCCCGTCGAGGACAGCAGTGCGCAAACGAGCGTCGTGCCCATGCCTTCTTTTTCACGGTCAGCGAGCGCCGCCTCCCAGATGGACGTGTTCGCGCGCTCGACGGCACGCGTCAGCCAGGCGTCGGGCGCGCGATGCACGTCTGGCTCGGCCAGTGCGCCTTTCAGCGCGTCGATCGCCAGTTCGCTGGCAACCTCGCCGGCCTCGTGGCCGCCCATCCCGTCTGCCACCGCGACCAGCACGGAGGCGTCGCGGCTCGCGGTGAGGAGCGCGTCCTCATTGGCTTCGCGGACCCGGCCAACGTCGGTCGCGGAGCCGATGTCGAGTCCGGCGGGCGGCTCGGTCATTCTGCGTCGCCCCGCAATTGTCTCAGAACCGCGACTGGGCCGGTTATACTTCCGTGACCCGCGGGCCCAGTCTGGCTGGGCCTCTTTGTTGCGCCCGACTCGAGGCAGCCGGGCTGCTCTCTAAGGAACTACAGCCATGCTGCGCATTTCACACTTGAAGAAGTCCTACGGCGGCCACGAGGTGCTGAAGGACGTCTCACTCGAGATCGGCGACCGCGACAAAGTTGCCCTGGTCGGCCCAAATGGGGCCGGCAAATCGAGTCTGCTCAAAATCGTCGCGGGCATGCTGGATGCCGACGAGGGCTCCGTCCGAGTCCAGGGCGAGGCGAGCCGGGACACGGCATATCTGCCCCAGGATGCGGGTGTGCGCAGCGGCCGGACCTTGTGGGACGAGATGCTCTCCAGCTTTCCTGAATTGCAGGCGGCACACGCTGAGCTGACCGGGCTCGAGACCGATATCGCCGAGGCCGCAACGGATGGGGATTCCGACAAGCTGCAGACATTGATCGACCGCCAGGGCACCCTGCTGGAGCGGTTCGAGCAGCTTGGCGGTTACGCGGTGGAAGCTGAGGTCGCCAAAGTACTGGCCGGACTGGGTTTTCGGAGCGAGGACCGCGACAAGTTGACCGAGGCGTTCTCGGGCGGCTGGCAGATGCGCATCGCGTTGGCGAAATTGCTGGTCCGCAAGCCAGGGCTGCTACTGCTCGACGAGCCAACGAACCATCTCGATCTGGCGGCTTGCGAGTGGCTGGAGGGCTATCTGGCGGAGTACCCGGGCCTGATCCTGGTCGTCTCACACGATCGCTACTTCCTGGACCGTGTGACGGGCCGCACCATCGAGCTCGACGCGGGCGTGGCGACCGATTACCGCGGCAACTACAGCTACTACCTGGCGGAAAGCGCGCGTCGTCGGGCCGAGCACAAGGCCGCGTACGACCGCCAGCAGAAGTACATCGCGCGCCAGGTCGCGTTCATCAATGCAACCAGGGCGAATGCCGCCCGCGCCGCACTCGCCAAGAGCCGTGAGCGAGCACTGGAGAAGCTCGAGCGTATCCCCGCGCCCAAGCCCGAGCCGCCGCGCATCACGCTGCGACTGGCGAGCGGCAAGCGCGCACCCGACCGCATTCTGACGGTCGAGGGCGTGGCCAAGGCGTTCGGCAAGAATACCGTGTTACGCGGACTGTCTCTGAATATCGACCGCGGCGACCGCATCGCGCTGGTCGGACCCAACGGAGTCGGCAAGTCGACGCTGCTGCGCATCCTCGCCGGTCTGGACAAGCCTGATAAAGGCAAGCTCACGCTGGCGGACGACGTCAGCGTCGGCTACTACGCGCAGGACCAGTCCCAGACGCTGGACGAGGCACTCAGCGTGGTGGACGAGGTGCTGGCGCACGCGCCCTCCGGTTGGAGCGTGGAGTCAATACGCGGCTTGCTGGCGCGGTTCCTGTTCACGCAGGACGACGTGTTCAAGCTGATCGGCGCGCTCTCGGGCGGCGAAAAATCGCGTCTGTCGCTGGCGAAACTGCTGCTGCGGCCGCGCCAGCTGTTGCTGCTCGACGAACCGACCAATCATCTCGACGTGCCGTCTAAAGACGAGCTCGAGCGCGCGTTGAACGACTACGCAGGCGCGGTGATATTTTCGTCACACGACCGCTTCTTGCTCGACCGTGTGGCCACCAAAGTCGCGGAGCTGGAGAATGGAAAGCTGCGGCTGTACCACGGCGGCTGGACGGCGTACCGCGAAACAAAAGGCGATTTGCCTGGCCCGCTGGCGCGCGAGCGCGTCGAGGCAGCGAGCACCGCGGCAGCGTAGCCACGACAGTGGGATTTCGAGGGGGTAATACCCCCCTTGAGCGAGATTCGCTGTGACGTAAACTCCCGGGCGTTCATCACGCCTGGGAGGTACCCAACTCATCGCGAGCCCTCGATCAATTCCACAACGACCGCCCGGGCAGTCCGGGCCGCGCGTCGACGACCAGATCCGCGTCCCGGAGGTGCGGGTCATCGACGAAAACGGCGAGCAAGTCGGCGTGCTTGCGACGAGCGAAGCGCTCGAAATGGCACGCTCGCGCGAGCTGAACCTCGTCGAAGTTGCACCAAACGCGGTGCCGCCAGTGTGCCGCATTCTGGACTACGGCAAGTTCAAATACGAGGAGGAAAAGAAAGAGCGAGCGGCAAAAAAGCACCAGCACACATCGGAGCTCAAGGAGCTGCGGCTACGGCCGCGCACCGACGACCACGATCTGCAGGTGCGAGCGCGCGCGGCACGACGCTTCCTTGAAGAGGGGCACAAGGTGCGTCTGGTGGTTCGCTTCAGGGGACGCGAATCAACCCATCCCGAAGTTGCGCGGGCGCAAATCAACGCCATCGCCGAGTCGCTCACCGATATCGCGGTGGTCGAGCGGGCACCTGAGATGGAGGGGCGTGGCATGTACGCGATCCTTGCTCGCGGCAAACCACGCGAAGGTGCAGCCAGACCGGTCGGCGCACGACAGGCGCCGTCTACGAATTCCGCGAACGCGATGACTGCCACGACCGCGACGGAGGCCACGGCGTCAGCTAGCTGAGCGGTTCTTCTTCGGGGGGCCCGTCGGCGTTCATGCGCAGGCGGCCTTTGATCACGCCCATGACGATGACAGCTTCGGGGTCGAGCTCGAGTGAGCCCTGAGGCTCTGCTTCGCCGACCGGCTCCAGCCGCACCTGGAGACCGGCCGAAAAGTAGCGTCGCGCCAGTCGCAGTGAGTCGCCATCGATTTCAGCTTCCGCGACCACGAGGTCGCCATCGCGTGGTTCTTGACGGGTGTCAACCGTCACCGCGTCACCGCGATGGAGACCGAGGCCGGAGAGGCCCTCGTCGCGGATCCAGAACGGGCTGTGTCCACTCGGCAGCTCGGAATTCCAACTGAAGGCGCCGTCAGCCGAAGGCATTGCGGGCAGGATTGTAGGGTCGATCCGCTACAGTTGAGCAGCATGACATCAGGTGACGATCCGGGCGGTGGCGAGCGCACCGAGGATCGCGACGACCGCCGCGATGGCCGGGGAGAGCGCATTGGCATCGGCGGCGCGGACGACAACGTCACGCGCATCCAGCTCGCCGCGCGCTGGTCGGAGTCGTATGCGCCGTCGGGCGACACACTCGGCGGCATCCTGAGGCGGTTTCGGGCGGCATACGAGTATCTGGACGCGGTGACGCACGGGGTGGAGCCGCCCAACATCGAGGAGGAGCAGCCTGATGCCGCGCGCACGCCGCCGGCGGCGCAGCCCGTGCCGGGCGGTGCGCCCCCCGGCTACGCGCCTCAGCCGGGCTACCAGCCACAGCCAGGCTATCCCCAGCCGGGCTATCAGCCCCCTCCAGAACCACCTCGCCCCTGGTAAGTCGCGCGGCCTCGCGCGCCGGAAAAACGTACAACTGCGTGACAGTTGCGGGCGCGCGGTTGTTTGCCCGCTAAATGTACGGACATATACTATTCGCGTGGCCGGAGTAACTGGCTACACTGGCCCGCTTCATGCCCCGCACGCCTGCAGTATTGCGTTCCTTCGTGCTCGCGACCGCCATCGCCCTGATCGCGCCTGGCGGCGCGGCCTCCGTCCTCGCCGCATCTGGCCCGACCTTCGCCGCGCTGCGTGCCGCCGGTCAGACTGAGGTTACCGACGTCTTTGTCCGACCACCTCAGACGCAATCCAACGACCAGCCACTCCAGGTCGTGATCGCGCTGCATGGTATGGGCGGCAATGGCGTCGACTTCGGCGGCGCGCTCGCGTCACAAGCCGATCAGTACGGCTGGCTTCTCGTCGCCCCGACCATCAACTACGGCGACTGGACCGATCCGAACGTGATCGTGCGCGAAGAGCCAGCCCTGATCGCGTGGCTCTCGGACTACGTGACTACTCTCTCCGCGCGCACCGGCTACGACGTGCAGCCGAAGGTATTGCTGTTCGGTCACTCGCGCGGCGCGCAGCTCGCGATGCGATTTTCCGAGGTCCACCCGGACCAGGTGCTCGGCGTGGCCGCGCTCTCGGCGGGTACCTATACGCTACCGGTCGCGACCGACCCACGCGGTCACGCGCTCGACTTCCCGTTCGGGATCGCCGACCTTGCTCGGGCGGATGGGGGTCAGGCATTCGACGCCAGTGGCTTCGACGCGTTGCCGATCTGGATCGGCGTAGGCGCCGCCGACATCAATCCCGCGGATCTGCCGTCCGCGTGGACGCCCTATCTCGGCAACACGCGGGTCAAGCGCGCTCAGACGTTCTTCGACACTCTTCGCAGGCAGGGCGGCAAGGTGTCGCTGAGCGTCTTCCCGGACACGGACCACACGCTCACCGACGCGATGCGCTCTGCCGGGTGCACGATGCTCGCAGGCGACGTCGCCAACGCGCACTAGCCTGCCTTTTGCTGCCGCGCCCGCGACGACTCGTAGAACTTCATATCTGGCCGTCTGCTAGCGCGGCGTAGTACTGCCAGGCGCGATTCATCGGGCCACTCGACCCGGTCTCGTCGCCGAGGCGCTCGGCCTCCTCGCGCGTGTACGCGTGCAGTCGGTCGGCGTCGCCGCCGACCGCGGCGAGCGCTTTGAGCTGGATATCCGCGGCTTCTTCGAGCAAACACGCGACGACCGCCGCGCGGCGAATATCCGTCTCGGCGACGTTGGCGCCGTGCCCGCGCAAGAGCATGGCGCGGTGTGCTCCGAGCGTCGCCGCAACCTGATCGCCGAGCTCGCGGCTGCGGATGAGCCCGACGCGTTGAAACAGCGGCACGCCCTCTCCGAAGATGCCGCCCGCGTTGTGCAGCACGCGCAAGCCCTGACCGATCTGGCCAAGCGCTACACACGCGGGGGCATGCACGTGCGCCACCGCGCCGACGTTCGACCGTGCCGCGTAGATGCGGGCGTGTATCCAGAACTCGGTGTTCGGCTCGCCCTCGCCCTCGAGCCGCTGCCCGTCGGTATCCATGATGAGCAGCGTTTCGGCTCGAGCCAGAGCCGGGCTGGCGCGTGTCGGAAAAATGAACCTGTCGGTGGCCGGAATGCGGGCACTGACGTGCCCGAACGCCGTGACCAGACCTGCGCGGTGAACGATCCGATTCGCAAGCGCCACGTCCTGACGCAGTTGCATGAGGTCCATTCGGGTCCGTCAGGGTACCCTGCCTATGGCATGCGGGTTGGACTGATTGGCTTCGGGACGATCGGCATGGGCGTGGCGCGCTTGCTGTGCCCAGCGGACCAGATCGAACTCGTGGGCGCGCTTGTCCGTGACAGTTCGAAAGCCCGTCCCGTGTCTG
>JAFAPL010000479.1 GCA_019247135.1 Chloroflexota bacterium
AACGGGAACCCGCGCCAGACCGTGGCGAGGATCACGGCCGGCATGGCGGTGGAGCGCTGGCCGAGCCAGTCGACGGGCGCATTGATGAGGCCCAGCGCCTGGAGGAGAAGGTCGACGCCGCCGCCGATCGGCTGGAACAATAGGCGCCAGGTGAGAAACGCGACGAATGCAGGCATCGCCCACGGCAGGAGCACCCACGCGCGGAACAGATTGCGCATCTTGATGCGCTCGTTAAGGACCAACGCGAGTCCGAGTCCGACGACGAGCTTGATGACGCTGGAGGCGCCGACCAGGACGATGGTGTTGACGACGGCAGCGTTGAAGGTAACCCAGTGGATCAGGTAGTCGTAATTGGCGAGGCCGACCCAGTGGCCCGGATTTCCAACCACGCGATCCGTAAAAGAAATGTAGATGGCATAAACGAACGGGTATGCCACCAGTCCGAGGAGGATGATCGCGACAGGCAGCAGCAACACATACCCTTCGACCGCATGCCGCCAGGCGACGCTGCGGCCGAGAGTACGTCGTTGCTCCGTCGCAACGGCGCCGCTAGTCATCGCTGGCCTCAGGCGTATTTGCCGTAGACCGCGTCGCCGGCTTGCTGTGCCTCGTCCATGGCGCGGTCCGCGTCCCAGTTGTCCACCACCATGCGCTGGATCATCTTCGGGACGATGTAATTGTTGTTGAAGTCGGCGAAGGCGGTGTTGTTCACGTCAGCTCCAGCAGGACCCGAGCCATTCTGTGCAAGGTCCAACAATCCCTGATGCAGCGGATCGTTGAACGCATCGTATGACGCCTGCTCCTGCAACACCGGACCATAGATCGCGACCTTGAAATACGCGTTGACGAAGTCTTTGTTGGACAGGTACTCCAGCAATGCCTTGGCTTCGTCGACGTGCTTCCCGCCCACCGGAATGCCGCGCACCTGGGGTGTCGCCGGCGAGACGCGCGTCGTCGGGCCGGTCGGCAATGCAGCGAGCACGGTGTTGTTCATCAGATCCTGATCGTTCTGCTGGGTCCAGATGTACACGCTGCCGGTATTGGCGATGAAAATCGCCTGGCCGCTCTGGTACGAGTTGTTGTCTCCAGCGCCGTCCCACGTGGTGACACCGGGTGGGAACAGGCCCTGTTTGAAGGCACCGCTGATCCACTCGAGGTAATTGCGAGTCGCATCGGATTTGACCGTGCACTTCTTGCCGGCCTCGTCCGCGATGCGTCCACCGAAGGATTGCAAGACACCGACTTGCGTGTTGCCGTCGCCATTGCTCGCGAGCGTCAGGCCCATGCCATAGGTCTGCGGCGGTTTCTGGGCTTTGGCCGACCAGTCGCTCACGTCCTGCCACGTCTTGGGTGGCGGAGTCAGGCCCGCCGCCGCCAGGACGTCCTTGCGCTGGTGGAGCAGGTTGCCAGACACGCCGAAGGGAATGCCCGCGCGGGTACCTCCGAGGGTCTTCGGATCCATTGCGCTCTCGGTCGGCTTGAGCCAGCCGCCATGCGCCTGGCCGATCTTGTTGTAGAGGTCGTCCAGCGGCACGAGTTTGTTCTGTGGTGAGAGAAGCAGCAACAAGTCCAGGCCCATGTCGAGTGCATCGGGCATGGTGTTCGACTCGACAGCCGCCGCGACCTTCTGGTTGGTCTCCTGCTGATTGATCATCACCACGTCAATCTGCAGATTGTTCTGGTTGCCCCAATCCTGGACGGCCTTGCTGAACAGGTTGTTCGCCGCGTCCGAGAAGATCAGCCCGCCCCAGTACGTCATCTTGTTGCCGCCACCCGAAGTGGTGGCGGGCGCGGTGGTCGGTTGAGCGCCAAACGGGTTGGCCTGCGTTGGCGCGGCGCCCGTCGTTGGCGCGGGAGCGGCGGGACTGGTCGGGGCGCTCGTGGTCGTCTGCGATGACGGCGCACCGCAGGCCGCGACCAGGCCGAGCCCAGTCAGGCTGAAGAGGAGGCTTCGGCGCAGAAATTGGCGGCGCTGGAGCGGTTCGGACATCACGACGTTGTTCCTCCGATAGGAGCCTAACAAAGGGCGCAGGCGGTATGCTCCTGCGCGCTATGAAAGCCGCCGTCCTGAACGACTTCGGAAAACCACTCGATTTGGAAAACGTCCAGCTCGATCCGCCGCGTGCAGGTGAGGTGCAGGTGCGAATCGGCGCGACAGGTGTCTGTCACAGTGACTATCACGTCATCAAAGGGGAGTGGAAGTACGGCTTGCCCCTGATTCTTGGGCACGAGGCCGCGGGCGTGGTGGAGACGGTCGGAAGTGGAGTCGAGGGCGTCAAACCTGGCGACCACGTCGTGCTGTCTTTTCGTCCCGCGTGCGGCGTGTGCCGCCTGTGCTCGATGGGACGCTCGGTGCTGTGTGAAGGCCGCACTGGCGATCGCTTCAAAATGCACGACGGGACCGCGCGGGTGCACCGCGACGGGGAAGATCTCAACGTCCTGGCGCGCGTCGGATCGTTCGCCGAGTACGTGGTCGTGCCCGCGGAGCAGGTGATCCCGGTCGGGTCGGACGTGCCGATGGATATTCTGGCGCTGATCGGCTGCGCGGTGACCACGGGCGTTGGCGCCGTGATCAACGCGGCGCGTGTCGAGCCGGGCAGCACGGTGGCCGTGATTGGCTGCGGCGGCGTGGGCCTGAACGTGATTCAGGGCGCGGCGCTGGTGAGCGCCAGTCGCATCATCGCCGTTGATCTGCTCGACAACAAGCTGGAGTACGCGCGCCAGTTCGGCGCGACGGACACCGTCAACGCCTCTGGCGGCGACGCGGTCGAGCAGGTGAAGGCGCTGACGGGTGGCGGCGTCGACTACGCATTCGAGGTGATTGGCAACGGCAAGACGGTCGAGCAGGCGATAGAAATGACGCGGACGGCCGGGACCGCTTGTATCGTCGGGATGGCGCCGCAGGGCAGCCGCGCATCATTCGATCCGCTGGTCTTCGTCAACAAGGAAACGCGGCTGATTGGCACGTGGTATGGGTCGGCGCGACCGCGCATCGACATCCCGAAGATGATCGACCTCACGCTGTCTGGGAAATTGAAGGTGCGCGAATTGATCTCACGGCGGTATTCGCTCGATCAGATCAACGAAGGCTTCGAGCGCCTGGGCCGAGGCGAAGTTGCCCGCGGCGTGATCGTCTTCGACTGACACGTCGCCGCGCGTTTCGCGGGCTGCCACGGCGACGGCCAGGTCTTTTTCAAGAGCCTTGAATGCTCTGGCAGGATCGAGCGGCAGCCCGCGTAATTCAGCGGCGTGCGGTCAGCTAGCGCGCTCCTGCCAACTCGCGTTGGGCGTCGCGAAGCATCTGCGTCGCGGCGGGGTAATCAGGCTGCTCGGCGGTGAGGAACTCCAGGACCGCGGGCTGGCCGTTGCGCGTCGCCTCGATCGCACGCTGGAAGGCGCCACCGACATCGCCTGGATTTTCGATGCGCTCAGCGTGCGCACCCAGGCCCGCGGCGACGCGCGCGTATTCGCCTGACAGGAGGTTGGACCCGTACCGCTCGCTCGCGGCAGGCATGTGATGGCCGTACCCGCCCATGCGTCCGTTGTTCAGGATGACGGTGATGATCGGCAAACGCTCGCGCACGGCGGTCTCCACCTCCATGCCAACCGTTCCAAACGCGAGGTCGCCCATCACGTTGACGACCGTCCGGTCGGGGAACGCGAGCTTTGCGCCGAGAGCGACACCAAGGCCTGTGCCGAGCTGGGTGGACTTGCCCCAACCGATATAGCCGCGTGGCACGAGCGCTTCATACGTGGTGACCATCTGATCGCGCGGATTGCCGGAGTCATGTGTGACGACCGAACGGCTCCGGTCGAGCGCACTCATCAACTCGCCGATCACGCGATACGGGCTGATAGGCGTGCTGCCTGCCGTCAGCCGGGGTTCGAGCCACTCCTTGCGTTCGGCGTCGCGCGCCGAGCGGATCTCGTCGGCGACGTCACTGGAGCGTTGCTTGCCGTCGAGCCGACCGATCTCGTCGATGAGCTGACGGAGGACGAGTTTCGCATCGCCAATCACCGCCTGATCGACAGGGTAGTCACGGTCGATGTTTTCGGGGTCTTTGGTGATCTGGACGAGCGTCTTCTTGCCCGGGATCGGAGCCGAAAAGCCACCCCGCGCGAAGCTGGCGCCAATGCCAAAGACGAGATCAGCACGCGTGAGAAAGCTCGCGCCCACGCGTGAGAGCGTGTGCCCGCTTGCACCGATAGAGAGCGGATGGTTCTCGGGAAATGCGCCCTTGGCCGCCATTGTCGTGAGCACCGGAGCCTGGACGAGCTCGGCGAGCTCGCGTAGCTCGTCGGTTGCCTCGGCCCACAAGACACCGTGACCGACGTGCAAGATGGGTCGACGCGCGCCGAGCAACGCGCGAGCGGCACCCGTGACGTCCGATGGATTGCCGGCCGAGCGGTAGGCGCGGGCGGCGGTGTATTGCAGTGCGCCGTCATCGAGGTCGCCGGACGAGATGTCGCGCGGCAGCTCGAGCAGAACTGGCGCCGAGCGGCCGTTCTTCAACTGCGCGAAGGCGCGCCGCATCAGTTCTGGAATACGGTCGACAAAATTGATGCGGCCGCGCCACTTGGTGATGTGGTCGTAGTTGATCAGTGGATCGAATTCGGGTGGCTCGCCGCCGTGATGCTGGTCGG
>JAFAPL010000523.1 GCA_019247135.1 Chloroflexota bacterium
GGGTTCGAGCGATGCAGGTAGCAGTTGGGCAGTTTCTGCTCGTTGAGACGGATGAGCGTTCCGTCCTCGAGCATGTGACTGATCAAATGCTCGTTTTCGGCATCACTTCCGTCGCACCACACCACGCGATCGGGGTGTGTAGTGCGGGAGACCTCCTCGACCCAGGTTTCGACGGACGACGTCATCGGCATCCTCCTACTTCAAGCGGAGCACAATCGAACTGACTGTAACACGCGTGGCCGCCCGATCGGTTCGTCCGATTGGCCTGGCCAACGTGGTGCTTGCTACCATTGCAGAACGCAGGCCGGCCGCGTGAGAAATGCCCGACCAGCGGATTTTTGACCCCGTAGCTCAGTGGATAGAGCGCTTCCCTGCGGAGGAAGAGGCCGGGCGTTCAAGTCGCCCCGGGGTCGCTCGAGGGTTCACTGGTTGCTGCGTTCTGCGGCATGCCGTGAGCGCGCGCGGTCGCTGGCGTAGAATCGATCCGTTCTGGATTTCGGAAGGTGACCGCTGCTGGGGCAGGCGGCGAGGACGAGCGACGGGCGCTCGATGTGTTGGAGCGCCTGCTTGCGCTCGACGCAGTCGACCTGCAGTCCGCTTTTCAACACGCCGCGCACGGGCTGGCGGAGGTGTTGCAGGCGGACAAGGTCGACGTCTTCGTGCGCGAGGCCGACCGCTTCATCGCCCTCGGCACCAGCGACACGCCGATGGGACACCGCGAACGCGAGCTCGGCTTCGACAATTTCCCGCTGGACCGTGCGGGGCTGCTCGGGCTGGGCTTTCAGACCCGCCAGAGCTTCCTGTCACCGAGAACGGCGGATGACGAGCGCGAGCTGCCAGAGCTCCTCGAGCAACTGGGGGTGAATTGCGTCATGGGCGCGCCGCTGCGCGTCGGCGACGAGCTCGTGGGTGTAGTGATCGTGTCAGCCGCAAAGCCAGACGCATTCAATCAGGACGATCTTCGATTTCTGGAGTCGGTCGCACGCTGGATCGGCCTGGTCGGGCATCGGGCCGGCCTGGTCGAGGAGCTCACGAGCAGGGCCGCGGAGGAGGGCCTGCGCGTTGGATCGGAGGCGGTGCTCGAAGCTTTGACGCCGCGGCAGCGGGAGGTGGCGTCGCTGGTTGCGCAGGGGCTCACGAATGCTGAGATCGCCGAGCAATTGCTGCTGTCGCGCGGGACGGTCGCGAACCACGTCCAGGACATTATTCGGCGTCTCGGCGTGCGGCGCAGGTCGCAGCTGGCGGCCAAGATCGGCGAACGCGATCGGCTGTGAGGCGAGGCTGAGGCTTTTCTGAGTACCGGCATCGGCTTCGCCACCGCCGAGGTGCGTGCGCACGTTGCCAGCCCACGAAAAACCGCAACAGCGAACTTGGGCGGCGCGCCGGGTACCCAAAACCGACCCTTGTGACCCTTGCGGCGTCCAGAGAGGCGGTTGCTAGACTGGTGGGCACTCCGCGCCGCACGCCTGCTGCACCTGGGACCGAGCACGTTGGCGAGCATACGGCGCGAAGCGCTAACGCGCCTTTTGCACGGCAGTCGGCGTGGTTGTGGCTGCCGTCTCCCCCTATGTCTACCCCTACTGTGTTGAGCCCCCTGCACATGTCAGATGAGGACTATGACCTGCTCAGCGCGGGTTTGTTCGAGCACAAGCGGCTGGTGGCGGAACGTTTCAAACGCATCTGGCAGTTGGTCGAGGACATCGCACGTTCGCCCGGCAAGAGTCGCAAAGAGCTCGCGGCTCAGTTCGCGCTGAGCGAACGCCAGGTCCAGGCCGACCTGAACGTCATCCGTCGAGAAATGGGCTTGCCGCTCGTGCGCAAGCAAGGCTATCGATTTTTGACCAACAGCCACGATACAGGGCCGACTTTTTCGTTGGCCGAGGCGCAACTGCTCTTGATGCTGCTGCGACGCGCCGCGCACGACCCGAGTTTGCCTGTGGATCGCTTGCGGTCCTTGATGGTGAAACTGCCGTACCTGTTTCCGCTGCATCTGCGGCCGCTGGTGGCGAAGACCCTGGAGGCGGCGAATGCATCCGAGCGTGGGGGCCGCCAGCAGGAGATCTTCGCGGCACTCGCCGAGGCGGTGCTCCGCAAAAGCTACGTGAAGCTGCACTATCCGGATGGCGACCCCGTGTCGTCGATTCAGGAGCCGATCGTCCAGCCTGAGGTACTGTTTCCGTATCTCCAGTCATGGCATCTGATCGGGACCTGCCGACAACGTGGGCGGATGATGGTCTTCGACCTGGACAACGTGGTCGCCGTGACGGCGGCCGTAAGCGTCTAGCACCGCGCGGCGGAGAAATGCTGCTACTTGGGGGTGAACCCTCACCCCCTTTGCCCCCTCTCGCTGGCCAGGGCGAGGGGGTTTTATCAACGGGCAGTAGGTCGAAACTCCGGAGCGACTTACGCAGGGTTGTACTAGCACTCCTGGTCCCGCTCGCGTTGAGCATGCTGCTGTCACACGCGCTGGCGCAGACGGCGGGCGCGGTGCCGGTGCACATCGACATTCCCAGGATCGGGACGCACGCGACGGTGGTCGCGCTCGGCGACAACGACGACGGGACAATGCAGGCACCCACCGATCCGGACACGGTTGGCTGGTACGAGCTGGGTGTCGGCGTCGGGGCACGAGGGAACGCGCTGCTCGACGGGCACGTCGATTGGGGTGGTCGGCTGCGCGTCTTCGGCCTTCTCAAGCAGTTGCAGCCTGGCGATGAAATCGACCTGACGGACGAAAATGGCAATCAATTGACGTATCAAGTCGATTGGACGCGGCTGTACGAGGCGGATTCGGCGCCCGTGGACGACATCTTTCAGCAAGGCACGAATCAGGAGATCACGTTGATCACCTGCGGCGGCCAGTTCGACCAGTCGATCAGGATGTATCTGGCGCGCTGGGTCGTGCGGGCGACGCGCACCACCTGACGCCGAGCGGTAGAAGGCGAGCCTCAGGCGAGGCTGATCGCGGCAAGCGCGCCGAGCAATCCGCCCACGAACACTTCGAACGGCGAATGCCCGATCAGCTCGCGCAGACGTTCCTCGTTGAAGTGTTGCGCCTCGATCATTTCTGTCAGCATGCGATTGAGGATGCGCGCCTGGACGCTCACCGCTCGGCGCACGCCGGCCGCGTCGTACATCACCACCGCGGCGAAGACGATGGCCAGCGCAAAGGGCACCGAGCTCAGGCCCGTGTCGACACCGATTCGGGTCGCCAGGGCAACCACTACGGCCGAGTGAGAGCTCGGCATTCCGCCCGCGGTGAAGAAATGACGCAGGCTGACGCGCCGGGTGTGGACGTAGTGAATCAGCGGTTTCGAAAGCTGGGCGATGACCCAGGCGAGGACGCAGGCGGCGAGTACGTCGTTGCCGAACAGCGCATCCACGCCCGCCTCGTACTACTGATCGGTTGCGGTCGCGTCCGAGAGTGGAGTCGCGGCCTCAGCGGCGATACGCGTCACTCGCAGCTCGGCGCTGTCAAGGATCGTCTGACACTGGTCGGCCAGCTGACTTGCGTGCTCAAACAGTTCTACTGCTTGCTGCAGGTCGAGCGTGCCTGACTCGAGGCGTTCGACCAGCGTTTGCAGCTCCTGCAGGACGGCTTCGAAAGATGGGTCAGCCTTCGAGCTCAACGGCGTCAACCGTACTGGTCAGTCGACCATGCTGCAACCGAATCATCAGCTTCTCGCCCGGTTCGACCGTGGCCGCGTCCCGAACCGCGTGGCCGTCGTGCGACACGATGGCATAGCCGCGGCTCAGGATGTCGTGTGGGCTCAGCGCGCGCAATCGACTGCTCAGGTTGTTCAGGTCGGCGCGGTTTTCGCGCACTCGGCGCGCAATCGCGACTTCGGAGCGGCCGCGTGCGCCGTCGATGCTCTGACGAGCGTTCGCCAGACGCTGGTACACGGCCGCGGTAGAGCGGCGCTTCAACTGAGTGAGCTCGGCTCGAAGAGAGCGGGCGTCCGGTGAGAGCAGCTCCGCGGCGGCGGACGGCGTCGACGCGCGAAGGTCCGCCACCAGGTCCGACAGCGTCACGTTCGTTTCGTGGCCGACGGCAGACACCACCGGGACGGGGCTGGCGAAGACGGCCCGGACCAGCCGTTCGTCGTTGAAGGCGGCGAGATCCTCGTCCGAGCCGCCGCCACGCGCGAGCACCACCGCGTCGAGTTTTTCGTCCCCGCGCCGCCACTGGCCGAGGCGGGTGAGTGCGTGTGCCATCGCCACCGAGGCGCCCGGCCCCTGGACGGGCGTCGGCGCGAACACGACCTCCGCCAGCGGATATCGTCGTCGCAGCACGTTGAGAAAGTCGTGGATGACGGCGCCACGCTCTGACGAAACGATGCCGATTCGCCGGGG
Organism: Chloroflexota bacterium; assembly: GCA_019247135.1. The sequence goes on from JAFAPL010000523.1 coordinate 4,354, forward strand.
CAATCGGGGGAGTGGGCGCTTGCGGTTGGTGTTGAACAGGCCTTCAGACTCGAGTCGCCTGTAGAGGCGTTCGCCCTGCATCTGGGCCACACCCACGCCTTCGGGAAACAGGAGATCGGCCACGAGCTCGCACGCACCGTTGCGCTCGTACACGCGGACCGTGCCGTGCGCCACGATCGCCAGACCACTCGTCGGCACGACCGGCGAGTTGAAAGCGCTCCCGCGAAACAGCACGCACCGTAGCTGGCCGAGGTCGTCCTTGAGCGAGAAATAGTGGTGGCCGGCCGGAGAACGTGTGACGTTCACGATTTCGCCGCGCAGCCACACGTCTTGCAGTACGGGATCTTGCTCGAGCAGGCTGCCGATGTGGGCGATCAGCTCGTTGACGCCGTAGACGTGCGTTGAATGCTGAAAGGGCGCGAAGCGGAGGAGCGGGTCGCTCATGCCTGGGGCAAGACCAGCAGCTCCCCGAGGTGGCAGGTGGTCAACCGCAGCAGGTCTCGAGCGCGTTAGACGCGCTCGATGTACGACCCGTCACGCGTGTCGACGCGAATCCTGTCGCCCGTGTTGACGAAGAGGGGCACGTTGATCGTCAGCCCCGTCTCGAGCTGCGCTGGTTTGTTGCCGCCGGTGGCGGTATCACCCTTGAAGCCAGGGTCCGTGTGCGTCACTTCGAGCACCACGTTCAGCGGCATATCGACGCCGACAGGCTCGTTGTCGTACATGAGCACCTCGAGCTCCATGCCGTCCTTCAAGTAGTTCACGGCATCTCCCAGCTGCGCAGCGGAGAGCGGGAACTGCTCGTAGGTGTCCTTGTCCATCACGTAGTGCAGGTCGCCTTCCGAGTACAGGTAGGTGACGTCGCGCTGGTCGAGGCGGATGCGCGGCCACTTCGTTCCGGCCTGAGCGGTTGTATCGAAGATGGCTCCGCTGCGGATGTTTTTCACCTTGAGGCGGACCTGTGCGCTGCCGCGGCCAATCTTCTGATGCTCGTAAGAGAGGACCTGCACGATCTGGCCGTCGAGCTCCATCATGGCTCCACGTTTGAGATCGCTGGTCGAAATCACTGGCTATCTACCTCCACAGGAGAGTTTTCGGCGAGCCGCACAAGACACGCGCGCCGTCGGGCTCGAGCACGACGAGGTCTTCGATACGGACGCCGCCCCAGCCTGGCAAATACACCCCGGGCTCTACTGAGAACACCATGCCAGGTTCGAGGGCTTCGTCGCCACGCAGATGCGACAGCCAGGGAG
>JAFAPL010000648.1 GCA_019247135.1 Chloroflexota bacterium
CAGACACGGCAGCATCGCTGCGTGCGCTCGAGATTGGGGCGGACGTGTTGCTGATGGCCAAGAACAGGGTCGACGGTGTCTATGACGCCGATCCGAACCGTGACCCGAACGCCCGCAAGTTCGACCACCTCACGTATATGGAAGCGCTCGAGCGTCGGTTGCGAGTCATGGACACGACTGCGCTCTCGTTGTGTATGGACAACAAGCTGCCCATCATCGTTTTCGACCTGACCGATGAGGGCAATCTGGTCCGGCTGGTTGAAGGCGACCGCGAGGTCGGCACGCTCGTCTCGTGAGCGCAGCCATTCCTGCTGGATATTGTCGGTAGACTGACACTTCAGTGAGCATCCGAGGGACGGAGTGATGACGCAACAAGCTTCGCTGGACGAGATTCTGAAGACGGCCGAACACAAGATGAGCCGCGCGGTCGATGTTCTCGGTGGCGACCTGCAGACGGTGCGCACCGGTCGCGCCAGCCCGTCACTGCTCGATCGCATTCAGGTCGACTATTACGGCTCGCCCACACCCTTGAATGGCGTCGCGAACATCAGTGTGCCCGACCCGCACATGGTCGTCGTCCAACCCTGGGATCGCTCCATGCTCAGTCCGATCGAAAAGGCGATTCAGAAGTCGGACCTGGGCATCAATCCGACCAACGACGGTCAGGTCATCCGTCTGGTCCTGCCCCAGCTGACGCAGGACCGACGCAAGGAGCTGGTGAAGCAGGTCCATCAACGCGCCGAGGAAGCCCGCGTCGCCGTGCGCAACTGCCGCCGCGACGCACTCGACCACCTGAGAAAGGCCGAGAAAGACGGCGGCGTCTCAACCGAGGATGAACGCCGCGCGCAGGAGCGGCTCCAGAAGATTACCGACCAATTCGTGAAACGCGTTGACGAGGTCTCCAAACGCAAGGAGACCGAAGTACTGGAGGTTTAGCGAGTGACACTGGTCGCGGGTACGCCCCAGCCGACATCGAAACAGCAATCCATCGCCGAGGCGCTGCCCGAGACCGTCCCTACACACGTCGGCATCATCATGGATGGCAATGGCCGTTGGGCGAATCGACGCGCGTTGCCGCGCCTGGCCGGCCATCACGCGGGGACCGAGAACGTACGCCGCATCACCATGGCGTGCGCTGATGCTGGTGTCGAGGTGCTGACCATCTACGCTTTTTCGACAGAGAACTGGCGCAGGCCTGCCGAAGAAGTGCGTGGGCTGATGACGCTGCTGGCGCAGCGCATCGACCGTGAAGCGGCCGAGCTGCATCGAAACAATGTCCAGATTCGCCATGTCGGCACACTCGAAGGGATCGCACCACGGCTCGCCGATCGTGTGCGCGCCGCGGTCGAACTGACGCGCAACAACACCGGGCTGGTACTGAATGTGGCGTTCAACTACGGCGGCCGTGATGAAGTGGCACGCGCGGTCAGGCGCGCGCTTGCGGCGGGCGTCGAAGTCGACCAGATTACGCCCGATGTTATCGATCAGCATCTCGACACCGCCGGGCTGCCTGATCTGGATCTTGTGATTCGCACGGGTGGCGAGATGCGGCTCAGCAACTTTTTGCTGTGGCAGGCGGCGTACGCGGAGTACTATTCGACTCCAACATGCTGGCCCGACTTCGGGCGCGAAGAGCTGTACCGAGCCTTCGCCGAGTTCGGCCGGCGGGTTCGACGTTTCGGCGCGCTCGTCTAGATACACGGAGCCAAGCACACCGGGCGACCTTCCCGGGCGCACGCCAATGACTGCCGTGTCCGATGCCCCGTCAGCGGCGCGCGGCGAAGGCGCCGGAAGGCGCGGCCCTGGTTCGCTGACGCTACGCGTGCTCAGCGGAATGGTGCTGATTCCGTTTTTGCTGGGCGTCGCGTATTTCGGCAATCCGACGTACGCGGTCCTGATCTGCGCCGCGACCGGCTTCGCTGCCTTCGAGGTCCGGGGCATGTTGCGCCATGGGGGGTACACACCCGTGGACGCGCTGCTGATTGGCCTCGCAACGTTGCTACCCCTGGATGCCTGGTTGCGGCCAGGCCCGGACAGCGGCACGGATGCCACGTTGATCGTGATGGTGGCACTCCTGCTGAGTCTCGCGTGGATGCTCGTGCGTCCGACTTCCGAGCGCGCCCTGGTCGATTGGGCGCTGTCGCTTGCGCTCGCGCTTTACCTGGGCGGCCTGATGCAGTTCTACTTGCCGCTGCGCGGCCTACCTTCAGGCACACCCGGGGCGTGGGTCATCGGCCTGCTGCTCTTGAGCTGGGCGTGCGACAGCACGGCATATTTCGTCGGTCGTGCATTTGGCCGTCGTCGGCTTGCGCCGACAATCAGCCCGAAAAAGTCAGTTGAGGGTGCAATCGCTGGTCTGGTTGGGGCGGGCGCCGCGGGCGTGCTGTTCGGCCTCGTGTTCGGCGCCCCGGCGCTGCTGAGTGCTGGCTACGGGCTGGCGATCGGGGTGGCGACGATCGTGGGCGACCTCGTCGAATCTTTGCTGAAGCGCCAGATGGGCGCCAAAGACTCCGGCGTGCTCATCCCGGGCCACGGGGGCCTGCTCGACCGCATGGACAGCCTGCTGTTCTGTGCGCCAGTCGCCGTCTTCTACCTGCACCTGTTCGCCACATGAAGTCGATCGCCGTGCTCGGCAGCACGGGCTCGATCGGCCGCCAGACGCTCGACGTCGTGCGCTGGCACCCAGACGAGTTCCGCGTCGTGGCGCTCGTGGCAGGCCGCCCCTCGGAGGTCTTCGAGGCGCAAGTGCGCGAATTCGGGCCACCACTGATGTGCCTGACCAGTTCGGATGGCGCGGATCAGCTCGTCGACATCGCGTGCGATCCGCGGGTGGACATGCTGGTGGTCGCCACCAGCGGAACGGTCGGGTTCGCGCCGACCATCGCGGCTCTGGAGCAAGGTAAACCGGTCGCGCTCGCCAACAAAGAAACACTCATCATGGCTGGCCACCTCGTTCGGGCCGCCGCGGCGCGCTCTGGAGCGGCGTTGCTCCCAATTGACAGTGAGCACAGCGCGATCTGGCAGTGTTTGCAAGGTGAGGAGCCGTACGCCGAGCGCATACGGCGGCTCCTGCTGACCGCGTCTGGCGGTGCATTTCGGGATCGAAGCGTCGCGTCTCTGGCCGACGTTACGCCGGCTGAAGCACTCAAGCATCCGACGTGGACGATGGGGCCGAAAATCACGGTCGATTCCGCGACCTTGATGAACAAAGGCCTCGAGGTGATCGAAGCGCACTGGCTGTTCGATCTGACGTTCGATCGCATCGACGTCGTGATTCATCACCAGAGTGTGATCCATTCGCTCGTGGAGTTCGTCGACGGGTCGGTGAAAGGACAGTTGGGTGTGCCGGACATGCGGCTGCCGATCCAGTACGCGCTGGCGCACCCGCGTCGGCTCCAGGCATTTGCGGAACGGCTCGATCTCACAGCCATCGGACAGCTGACGTTCGCGGCGGTGGACGCGGCCAAATATCCCTGTCTTGGACTGGCATTCGCGGCTGGTCGCGCCGGAGGGACAGCCCCGACGGTTCTCAACGCGGCAAACGAAGAAGCCGTGGCGCGCTTTCTTGCGCACGACCTCGCGTTTCTGGATATCGCACGCGTCATCGACGCAGCGCTCTCGGCTCACTTGCCTGTAGCCGAGCCGTCGTTGGAACAAGTGCTCGTGGCCGACAACTGGGCCCGCGCGTTCGCCCGCGAGTGGCGCCCGTAAGAATTGCCACCGGCGGAGGGAAAGCCGTTGCTATGATCCTGTGCGGCCGCGCGCAATGAACATCCTCGCCTTCCTGCCCATCCTGAGCGTCATGATGTTCGTGCACGAGCTCGGACACTTCGTGACCGCGCGCATGGCGGGCATTACCGTTCAGGAGTTCGGTTTCGGCCTGCCACCGCGCCTGTGGGGCTACAAAGCCAGAAACGGCGTCATTTACTCGATCAACTGGATCCCGTTCGGCGCCTTCGTGAAGATGCTGGGAGAGGAAGACCCGACTGCTCCGGGCAGCTTTGCGAGCAAGCCCGTCTGGGTCCGCGCGATCGTCCTCGCCGCCGGTTCCGCGATGAATTTCCTGCTTGCGGCCGTCGCCTTCGCGATGGTTTACGTCGTTGGCGTCCCGAGGTTGGACGCTGCTGGCCCTGTCCAGGTCGCACAGGTTGCTCCCGATAGCCCGGCCGCCACGGCCGGAGTTGAGCGCGGCGACCTCATCGTCGGACTCAACGGCCAACCGACGAATGTCCAGAGCTTTCGTGACGCAACGCAGCAGTACCTCGATCAGCCCGTCCAGCTCATGCTTCAGCGGGGAGATCACGACGTCCAGGTGACCCTGACGCCCCGGTCGAATCCGCCGGAGGGCCAGGGCGCCATCGGCATCGTTCTCGACGCGAACCAGATCGCGCGCTCGAATCCCATCGAGGCGCTTGGCATTGGATTCGAGCAGGCCGGTCGAGCGGTCGCCGGGACGTTCTTGATTCCGAAGATGCTGCTCGAAGGCGCGATTGCGCCGAGCGACGCCCGGCTCATCGGCTTGCCGGGCATGGCGACGCTGACTTCTCAAGCGGTGGACTACGCGGTGAATACGGGGTTCTGGTATCCCGTATTTATCCTCACGGGCGTCTTCAGTTCCGGTCTGTCGGTTGCGAACATGCTGCCCATTCCCGCCCTGGACGGGGGACGGCTGTTTTTCGTGCTTCTGGAGTGGGTCCGGCGAGGCCGTCGCGTTCCACCCGAACGCGAGGCGGCCTATCACTTCGTGGGCATCCTCGTGCTGCTCACCTTGATGGTGATCATCTCCTTGAACGACATCCTCTCGCCGCTGCCGGCCCTCAACTGGGCCGGCCGCTGAGGGCTGCCGATAATGAGCACACGATGCTGTTAGCCGCGCCGACGTACACCGCGAGCCGGTTCACCTACTCACGCCGGCGCACACGAGAGGTTCAGATCGGGACGGTTGCTGTCGGTGGCAACAATCCGATCCGTGTCCAGTCGATGACCACCACGCGGACGCAAGACATCGAGGGCACGCTGGCGCAGACCGTTCGACTGGTCGAAGCTGGCTGCGAGATCGTGCGCATCACCGCTCCGACGGTCAACGACGCCAGGGCCATCGGTGAGATCAAACGACGACTCCGCGCGAACGGGATCGTCGTGCCACTCGTCGCCGACATTCACTTCAGCCCAGCGGCAGCTATGGAGGCGGCGGAGCACGTTGAGAAGGTGCGCGTCAATCCGGGCAATTTCGCCGACCAGAAATTCTTTCGGATCCGCGAATACACCGACGAAGACTACGCCGCGGAGATCGACCGCATCGACGAGCGGTTTACCCCACTCGTGCTCAAGTGCAAGGAACGGGGCGTCGCGATGCGCATTGGTTCCAATCACGGCTCGCTCTCCGATCGGATCATGAACCGCTACGGCGATACGCCCGCGGGCATGGTCGAGTCGGCCCTCGAATTCCTGCGCATCGCCGCAAGGCACGATTACCACGACATCGTGCTCTCGATGAAGGCCTCGAATCCAAAGGTCATGATTCAGGCCTACCGACTCCTGGTTGCGCGCATGGACGACCAAGGCATGCAGCCGTACCCGCTGCATCTGGGCGTCACTGAAGCCGGACTGGGTGAGGACGGCCGGATCAAGTCGGCGGTCGGCATTGGCGCGCTGCTCGATGACGGGCTCGGTGACACCATCCGCGTGTCGTTGACCGAGGAACCGGAGGAGGAGGTGCCAGTCGCGCAGCGCCTCGTCGCACCGTACAACGCTGGTCTTCTCCAGGCTCGCGCGATCCCCGAGGTCGCCGAGCGCGTGGATCCCTACTCATATACCCGGCGTTTGACACGTACCGTCGATGTCGGTGGCCTGCGTATCGGTGGAGGCGAGACGGTCGCGGTGCTCGATCCTCCGGAAGAGGCGCTGGCCCAGCCGCCGGACCTCACGCATATCGCGGCGCTAGAGGAGGCGGTGCCGTGGTACGACGCGGTACGTATGTATCGCCGTCTTGCCGCGACGGCGGGCGATCAGCCGATGCATGTTCAGGTGAACGTTCCAGGTGATGACCTCGAGGTGCTGCTGCGAACGTCGACCGTACTCGGGTCGCTGCTGTGTGACGGACTCGGCGACACCGTCGGACTGACGGCGCCGCTTGCCGACGACGACCGCTCGCGGCTGCTCTTCAGCGTCCTTCAGGCTGCTGGCGTGCGCATCACCAGAACTGAATTTGTCTCGTGCCCCTCGTGCGGGCGGACGTTGTTCGACTTGCAGAGCACCACCGAGCGCATCGCGTCCCGCACGAGCCACCTCAAAGGCGTCAAGATCGCGGTCATGGGCTGCGTGGTGAACGGTCCCGGCGAAATGGCCGACGCGGACTTTGGCTACGTTGGCGGCTCGCCGGGTCGGGTCAACCTCTACGTGGGCAAGGAAGTCGTCGAAAAAGGTGTGCCGGAAGCCGAGGCGGACGAGCGGTTGATCGACCTGATCCGCCGCCACGGCAAGTGGCAGGAGCCCGCCGCGTAGCAATTAACAAAGCGTGAAACCGGCATGAGGCCGTGATATACTTGTCGCTGCGCGGCGAAGTTGAGCCGTCGGACCCAGCACTCTGGAAGTGGGTAGCCCCCACTTCTTTTGTTGTAGGGCCCAAAATGAACAATTAAGGAACCGACGCGGAGGGCATGCCAGCATGAAAAGTGAGTTCGTGACTGCCATCACCCAATTGGCCGCTGAGAAGGGCGTCCCCCGCGAGATGGTAATGGAGGCAATCCAGCAGGCGCTGGTCTCCGCATACAAGCAGCACGAGGAAGACAGCCGTCTGATCACGGCCGAGATCGACAACGACACTGGTGAGCCGCGCGTGTATCACTGGCTCACGGTGGTCGAGGACATCCCCGACGATGTTGAGGATGACTCCAACCTGATCATCCTGGAGCAGGCACGCACGCTCAAGAGCCCTGAGGGTGAGGTGTTGTTCGCCAACGCCCAGCCCGGCGATCAGATCTACGAGGACGTCACACCGCCGCAGTTCGGGCGCATCGCGGCGCAGACAGCCAAACAGGTGGTCATGCAGAAGCTGCGCGATGCCGAGCGAAAGCTGGTGTTCAACCAGTTTGCCGAGCGCGAGGGTGAGATCGTTCACGGCGTGATCCAACGCATCGAAGCCGGCACGGTGATCATCGAGATCGATCGCGCCGAGGCAGTCATGCCGCGGACCGAGCAGGTGCCGACCGAGCGCTATTACCAGGGCCAGCGCTTGCGCGTCTACGTCGCCGAAGTTCGTGATACGCCGCGTGGTCCACAGATCATCGTCTCACGCGCGCATCGGCTGATGTTGCGGCGCCTCTTCGAGCAGGAGGTGCCCGAGATCTTTTCGGGCGCGGTCGAGATCAAGGCCATTGCACGCGAAGCTGGCTTCCGTTCGAAGGTGGCAGTCGCCGCACGCCAGGAAGGGATCGATCCAGTCGGCTCGTGTGTCGGAGTCCGGGGTGTGCGCATCCAGAACATCGTCAACGAACTCAACGGTGAGAAGATCGACGTGGTCGAGTGGAGTGACGATCCGGCGCAGTATGTCGCGAACGCGCTGAGCCCGGCGCAGGTCAGCCACGTGACCATCGACGAGACCACGCGCACGGCCAAGGTGATCGTGCCCGAGCGTCAGTTGTCGCTGGCGATCGGCAAGGAAGGCCAGAACGCCCGACTTGCGGCGAAGCTGACTGGGTGGCGCATCGATATCAAGAGTGACGCGGGCGCGGGTGCTGGACAGCCGGCCGGGTCACCCGCGGCGCGTACCGAGCCGGTCGGGGCTCGTCAGGAGTAAGGCTGGTGGCGCCCCTCCCCGGGGGCAGTCCATCCGTACCGAAGGTACAGGGCCGCCCGCGGCACGTCCCACAACGCACCTGCGTCGCTTGCCGTCAAACAGACGCCAAGCGCCAGCTGGTGCGCGTCGTCCGCACCTCCGACGGCCACGCCCTCATCGATCCAACCGGCAAACACGCCGGCCGTGGCGCCTACGTGTGCTCGTCGAGCGAATGCTGGCACTCGGCCTTGCGCAAGAACCTGCTACAGCGCGCACTCAAAGTCGAGGCCCTGCCGGAGGAAGACCTTCGGACATTGAATCAATACGCAGAGCGCTTGAGTTCTTCTGCTGAAAGCACCTCGGCGCACCAGTCCTGAACAGGAGACCCACACATGCCCAGACCAATGCAGCGCTCTCGTCCCGCGAATCGTCCTGGTCAGGCCCGCGGTGGCCGTCGCGGTCAGCTCGAAGCGTTCGAGCGGCGGGCGGCCGAGGCTGCCAATGCAACCGCGACGCGTTCGGCCCAGGCCGGGCCGATCGAGCTGCCATCTGTCGTCAGCGTCGCGGACCTGGCCAACATCCTGGGCGTGCCCGTAACGCAGGTCATCAAAACCCTGTTCACCAACGGCACGGTAGCCACGATCAACCAGGCGCTCGACTACGACACCGCGGCCGTGATCGCCACTGACCTCGGCTTCGAGGTTCGGGAGCAGGGTGCTACTGCTACTGCTGCTGCGACCGCTGTCGCCGCGCCGCCTGTCGCGCCACCGACCAGCACCGAAGCCGCGCCTGAGGTGGAGGCGCCGGTCGCTCCCCCCGAGGAAGTCGACGATCCGGCATCCCTGCAGGCACGGCCGCCAGTGGTCACCATCATGGGCCACGTCGACCACGGCAAGACCAGCCTGCTCGACGCCATTCGGCACACGCGCGTGGCGACCGGCGAGGCGGGCGGCATCACCCAGCACATCGGTGCGTACCAGGTTCAGGTCAACGGCAATCTGATCACCTTCCTCGATACGCCGGGTCACGAGGCGTTCACCGCGATGCGCGCGCGTGGCGCCCAGGTCACCGACATCGCGGT
>JAFAPL010000873.1 GCA_019247135.1 Chloroflexota bacterium
GTTGATCGCCCGACCGCTCTGTTGGAACTGTTCGGCATACGCGTGCCGGCTCTGGTTGTGGTATTGGCCAGTGAGACGATCGTGGAGCTCGATGGCCTCGTCGGTGAAGTTCGCGCTCGTTTCCAGGAGGAACGCGATGAGTGTGGCGTAGCGCCGCTCAGGGCTGAATCGCTGGAGGAATTGAGGCGAGTAGCGGGCGCCCTCACGCGCCAGACGAACCAGACGCGTCGGATGCACTTTGCGAGCGACCTCCGGGTTGATCCCAATGGCGCGAATCGTCTGCAGCCGCTCAGCCAGCCCCATGAATGTGGCCGGTGTGGGTCTCCGTGGCGGCTGGCGCGACATCGCCAGCGTCGTCAGTCGCGCGCCGGGTTGCACCACGAGCAGAGCGTCCAATTGCGCTCGCTGTACATCCGTGAGGGCGGTAGTCAACTGAACGAAAACGAGCCGCTCGGCGCGACGGCGCGTCTCCCACGCCAGCCGCTCGATCGTCGAAAGCGCCGGCGCAAGAATCTTCTGTTCGCGCATCTCGTCGATCAAAGAACCCACCAGAACCGTTCCGACGTCGGTGGTCAGCGCAATTGGCAATAGCCACCCTGCCAGCTCGCGATAAACCGCGGCTGAGAATGATCGATAGCCGAAGTCGCGCTGTAACTCGAGCACATGCTCGCGGCGGGTGGTATCGCGACCGTGCAGGTAATCGCTGAATGCGGCTGTGCCGACGCCCAACTGGCCGGCGAGCACTGCCAGGATCTGTGGGTGCGCGTCCTCGCCGACACGGAGCACTCGGCCTGGGAAGCGCGCATAGCCGAGCTGCACGGCATAGCCCAGCTGAGTCGAGGCGCGGCGATGCCGGCGGATCAGTCGCAGATCGTCGTCAGAGAGTGTGTAGAAGCGGGCCAGGGTGCGGTCATCAAACGTGGCGGGGAGTTCGATGAACTGGGCACGCTGAGAGTGAGCGAGCAGCTCGCGGGTGGGCATGGCCGGAGTAGCGTAAGCTGAGCAGTTGCCGCAGAAAACTGCGGATTTCCGACCGCGCTATCCTGGAGGCAGCCCCCAAACGATGCTTACGTACTTCACCGATCCGCTACGTGCCCGCATTTTCTGCGACGACGCGCTTGTTCGTCCCAGGGGGTCCACGTGAGGAGCCGAGCGGTCTGCCTCGCGCAGCAGCGTAGGGTGATCAGTGTGGCCGCGGCGGTCGCGGCCTTTCTGACAGAGCACCAGCTGAGCCCAGGATCACAGCGGGTCTATGCCGGCGCGCTCCACGCAGTGCAGAACCATCTGGGGGCTGACACCTCGCTGGCCGAACTCGATGAGGCGCGCACGGCCAACCAGTTCACCGTTTGGTTCCACCGGCGCTACGGCGAGACGGCGCCCGCCACGCGGGTCCGTCAGCTCGCCATCCTGAGCTCGGCTTGCGCCTTCTGGCACCAGCGCGCCTGGCTGGTCACGAATCCAACGTCTTGTCTGGAACGGCCAGCGGTCCCCGCTGACCGTACCAGGGCGCTGACGCGCGAGCAGATCGCGTCGTTATGGCGTCGCCACGACGTGGCGCTTCGCGAGCGCGCCTTGTGGCGAGTGCTGTACGAAACGGCAGCTCGCGCCAACGAGATCCTGTCGCTTGACGTTAAGGACCTCGATCTACCCAACAAGCGCGCGCGTGTCCGCAGCAAAGGCGGAGCAACCGAGTGGGTGTTCTGGCAGACCGGGGCGGCACTGCTGCTCCCGCGACTCCTTGAAGGACGTACTACTGGCCCAGTGTTCCTGGCGGATCGCCAGCCGACGCGCGCCGTACCGACCGTCGACCGATGCCCGCTTACCGGTCGCGCCCGGCTGTCCTACCGCCGCGCGGCCGAGCTCTTCAGTGCGGCAACCCAAGGGTGGACACTCCACCAGTTGCGACACTCCGCGTTGACCCACGCCGCCGAAGACGGGACCAATACCCCGATCTTGCTCGCGCGCTCGCGGCACGCATCGGTTCGTTCTCTGGAACGCTACGCTCGGCCTGGGCCAGAAGCTGTTGCCCGCCATGTTGCTGAGCATGACCCAGCTCGTCGTCGCCGTTAGCAGACAGCCTGCCGAATGGGTGTCAAGGAGACGGTCGTGAGCGAACCATCTCCGCACAATTTGCCACTGCAGTCGACCAGCCTTATCGGTCGAGACCAGGAGTTGGTTGAACTCGCTCGCGCGCTGGACGAGACGCGGCTGCTCACTCTGACCGGACCGGGTGGTGTAGGCAAGACGCGGTTGGCGCTCGCGGTCGCCGAACGTAGTTGCGGGTCGCGTGCGGATGGCACCTGGTTCGTCGAGCTCGCGCCGTTAGCCGACGCGGCGTTGGTCGCCCAGACCCTGGCATCGGTCGTTTCGGTACCGCTCGCGCCCGGCGCCGGTCCGGTCTCCGCGCTGGTCAAATTCTTCCGCCCGCTCCAGACCCTGGTGATCCTCGACAACTGCGAGCACGTGCTGGCAGACTGCGGCACGCTGGCTGACGCGCTGCTGCGTCACTGCGCCCACGTCCGGATCCTGGCCACCAGCCGCGAGCCGCTGGGTGTCGCCGGCGAGTTGCTCTGGCGCGTACCGCCGCTTGCGGTGCCAACCGACGAGACCCTGGTGGCCGCGGAGGTACGACACTACGCGGCGGTCGAGCTGTTTGTGAACCGCGTGCAGTCCGCGCTGCCGCAGTTCGCACTCACCGACGACAACGCACACACGGTCAGCCGGATCTGCGCACGCCTCGACGGCGTCCCACTCGCCCTGGAGCTCGCAGCAGCGCGCGCGCGAGCCCTGCCCCTGCTCGCCATCGCCGATCGTCTCGAGCACCGCTTCCAACTATTGACGAGTGGCAGCCGCACCGCCGTTCCTCGCCAGCAAACGCTCGCCGCGACGATCGGTTGGAGTCACGACTTGCTGACCGATGACGAACGTCGGCTCTTCTGGAGATTGTCGGTGTTTGCGGGGGGATGGACCCTGAACGCAGCCGA
>JAFAPL010000968.1 GCA_019247135.1 Chloroflexota bacterium
CGACAAAATCTCGTTGATCGCGGCCGAAACCGTCGGATGCTCGTACTGTCGCGGGTAGCCGAGGTCCTGCGAGAGGTCGCCCTCGCCGATGAGCACCACGCCGATACCCGGCACCTCGCGCAGGATCTGTCGCAGGTTGCCGATGGCGCGGGCCTCCTCGCACATGATCACGACCAGTAGCTCTCCGTCGGATGCCAGCGGCCAGACGTCGGCGTGGGCGTAATAATCCTGCTGGCTCAGGCCCCAGTAGCGTGCCGCGGCCGCCGGCGCGTCACCACGCTGGCCGGCTGGCTCGAAGTTCGCCGCAGTCCGCGGCCGTGGATACCGACACGCCGCGACCGCGTTGCGCGCGTCTTCGACCGTGCTGACGTGCGGCCACACGACTCCATACACGCCTGAATCGAGTACCTGTTTGGCGACCCACTGGTTCAGTTCGCCACCGTTCGGGGGGATGCGAACGAACGGCGCGACGGCGGGCGCGAGACTGCCTGAGTCCACGATCTGGCGACGATTGAGCAGATATTGCAGGCAGTCGCGCAGGGCTCGGATGTCGTACGGGTTGTGTTCCATCTCGAAGACGACGGCGTCGTAGGCGGCATCGCCGATTGCCTGAGCATTGCCAACCTCGGCAGGCGAGAAGGTCACGAACGCCGGGTCACCTTGTTCGAGCGCGCGGATGGCGCCGTTCAGTCGCGGTAGTGCAGCCACGGCGTACAGCCTAACAGCGTCGGACCTGCCCGACAGAACGCCGAGGCGCGCGCTTTTCTCGGACGCGGCACGCCGAATGCGCCAGTAGCGCCATGCCGCGCACCACCTGGAAGCCACGCACGCAGCACGGCGAGCTGGACACGGCGGACCGCGACCACTTGCCGGATTCGGTATACGCATTCCCCAAGCAGCGCAAAGAGCCGCTCACGGACGCATCGCACGTGCGCAACGCGCTGGCACGCTTTGATCAGGTCAAGGATGTGTCCGACGCGGATCGCGACCTCGCATTCGCCAACATCAAGAAGGCGGCCAGCCACTACGGCGTCGATATCGAGGAGAAAAACTGGCGCGAGCTCGGCAAGCGTCCGCATACGCGGAACCCCGCGCACGACTAGCCAGAGTCGCCGCTTGTTACGGCGCGCGGGGAAGTGCTGGTAATTAGGGTCAACCCTCACCCCCTTCGCCCCCTCTCCCTGGCCAGGGAGAGGGGGGTTGGGGGGAGTGGGTCGAAACTCCGGAGGGACTTGCGCTCCCTTGTACTAGTCCGCTTGTTCAACCGCGGCGCGCAGGCGGTCGGGTTCGACTTCGACGTGCACGCCGGCGCGCTCTTCTTGCAGCACCATCGCGATGCGGGAGTCGCGGCCGGCCCAGCCGCGGTTCATCGCTTCGGTCAACTCCTCGAGCGCGAGTGAAGCCAGGCGCATGGGCACGTGCAGGTCGCGGCCGAGCTCGGTGGCGAGCGTCACGTCCTTGTGGGCCAGCCGTAGCGCGAAGCTCGGCGGATCGTACGTGTGGGCCAGGAACTGCTCGGGCAGACGGTCGAACGTCCGTCGGCGACCCACGGCGCCCTGGCGAACGGACTGCCACAGCGCCAGCGGATCCACGCCGGCTTTCGCTCCGAGTGTGAACACCTCCGCCAGAATGGCCTGAATGCCGTATCCGGCGCAGTTGTGCACCAGCTTCGTCACGCACCCCGCGCCGCTCGGGCCGACGTAGAACACCTGGTCGCCGATGGCATCAAGCAGCGGTCGGTGTCGGCTGAACACCGCCTCGTCACCGCCGACCCACAGCGCGAGCCTCCCCGACTTCGCGCCACTCGGTCCGCCGCTCACGGGCGAATCCAGGACGTCGACCCCGCGGTCGGCGAAGTCCGCGTGGAGGCGTCGCATCAAGGTCGGCGAGTTGGTGCTCAGGTCGATGAACGCCGAGCCGCGACGCAGTCCGTCGATCAGGGCCGAGCCACCGCCGCCGACCGCAACCGACTCGACTTCGGGTGGCCCGGGTAAGGACGTGAACACGACGTCTACGGTTTCCGCAACGGCCCGCGGCGATTCAGCCCAGACCGCGCCCCGACCGATATGCGGCTGGGCTGCCTCGCGCCGCAGATCGTTGACTACCAGCTCGTGACCAGCCCGTTGCAGGCTGGCCGCCATGTGCGCACCCATCGTGCCGAGACCGATAAAGCCGAGCTTCACAGGGCCACCAGGGTAGCCCACCCGTGTCGACGCCGCCGCGACGGCCCCGTCGGAGGGACATTGTGCACCTTGCACGTCGTCGGCCGGGGTGCTTGCCTCCACAATGAGTGGACGTGATTCAGGCGCACGGCCTGTCTGCCGCGCACGAACGCAGCCGAGCATTCGATCGCTCGATCCAGCAGGTCGCCGATCGGCTGGACACGCCCGATGTGTCCTTCGCCATCGTCGGGCTCGGCTCGTACGGCCGACGCGAGCCTACTCCGCACGGCGACGTCGACGTGCTTTTCCTGCACTCGGGCACACTGGACCCGCAGGTCGTCACGCGCGACGTGTGCTACCCGTTGTGGGAGCAGCACATCCGCCTGGAGCCGATCGTTCGCACTGTAACGGAGTGCGCGGCGGACGCGCGCAGGTCGCTCGCAGCAGCGACGCGCCTCCTCGACGCGCGGCTCATCGCAGGCGACGACCGTATCTTCGCCGAACTCCAGCGCCACACGGTGGACCCACTGCGGCGGGACCGCACGCAACTGCTCCAGCGACTCCGGCCGGATGTGGAGCATCGCCACCTGACTCACGCGGCCGTAACATCGGCGACCGCGCCCGATATCATCGTCGGGCGCGGCGGGTTGGAGGACGCGCGAGTGCTGTGCTGGTTAGAGCGACTGGACATGCTCGCGTCCGAAACACCAGTCGACGTGATGCGATCAAAACGCCTGGAGTTGGCACTCGACTTTCTCCTGGCGGTGCTGGCGGCGCTCGAGGAGCTTACCGGGCACCGTGCCGTCCATCTCAACCCGCGGTCCGCTCAGCGTGTCGCGGAGCGACTCGGCTTCTCGAATGCGGGTGAGCTCATGTGGAGTCTGCGCGCACACGCTCGCTGGATCGCATTTCACGTCGACAGTGAGTTTGCTCCAGTCCGACATGATCGGCACCTGGGTCCGCACCTCGAGCTGAATCGCGGCCGGCTGGTTGGTACACGCATGCCGTCGCTGGATGAAGTACCCGGCGTCGGACTGCGAGTCGCCAATTTAGCCGGCTTTGCTTCGCCGGACGCGGAGCTACTGCACTGGGCTTCGCGCTTCGGGGATCAGGAGCGAGGCACGTGCGCGGGCAGCGTGCGATGGGATTCGTCGTCGCTCGAGCAGTTATGGCTGCTTCTGCGCGCCGCGGATTGGCGGTCATTCGAATTTCTCGATGTGACTGGACTGCTGACAGCGTACTTGCCCGAGCTGCGCCGGATCTGGAGGATCGACGGAACGGACCAGACGCTGGATACGCATTCGTTTCTTGCACTCCGCCGGCTCCACGCGTGGACCGACTCGGGTGATCCATTAGCCGACCGTAGCTGGCGATCACTTCGCCAACGGGACTGGGTCTATCTCGCGGTGCTCCTCCACGAGCTGACACTCGCCGAAGCGACAGCCGCGGCCCGGCGGATCGGGCTGTCGGAGGAGGCCGCAAGCGCCATCGGCTTCGTCGGATCACAGCACGGGATGCTGGTGGAGGCGGCGACGCGACGAGATCCGTACGACGAAGATGTCCTGGTGGAGCTTGCGACGAAGCTTGGCACGCCCCAGCGGTTGCGACAGGTGTTCCTTGTTGGATTTGCGCATGAGATGGCGATAGATGAAGCCTTCCCGACCACCTGGCGCGCCGATCTCGTTCGACGACTGTTCAGTCGACTCGACGCTTTGTTGCGGAAACCGGGTGAAGTAGGACGGCGTCGGAGTCGATCGGTGGAGCACCACCGCGAGCGGATCGTTGCGGAGCTACAGGGACAGGGACTCGAAGGGCTGGCGCCTATCGTGGCGCGCCTGCCGCGGCGATACGTGTTATCTCGATCACCCGCGTTCGCGGCGCGCCACTTGCGATTGTTGTCGGGGGATCCGCTGCGCGAGGGCGAGGTGCGGCTGCAGGCGCATCGACATCCGCGTGGCGGGACCGGAGCATGGGATGTACTCATCGCGACGCGTGACCGACCGGGACTCCTGGCCACGTTCGCCGGCGTGCTCGCATTGCGCGGTGCATCTGTGCTCGCGGCTGACGCGGCGACGTGCTCGGACGGACTGGTGCTGGACGTATTTACGGTGACGAGTGCTTACGGGGTGCCGCTGGAGCCCACGCTGTGGCCACAGGTCCAGGCGGACCTGAACGCAGCTCTGCGCGGACTGCTACCACTCCAGGAACTGCTCGGGTCGCCTGTTTCGGGCGACGGCGTTCAGGTACGGATCGACAACGCGGAGTCACAGGTATTCAGCGTTGTCGAGGTCCGCGCGCCCGATGAAGTGGGGCTGTTGTATCGGATTACAAATACGCTGTACGCGGCTGGGTTGGACATTCACCACGCGCGGATCACCACTCCACCGCAGGGCGCGCTCGACGTGTTTTATGTTTGGGACCTGGATGGCGATAAAGTGCGGAATCCCGACGTCGCGGCAAAGGAGCTGGAGTCACGCCTGCGCGGCGAGGCCTAAGCTGACTTGCGCACGTCGAGTGCGTTTGCGGTGGGGTTCGCCGCGCGGGCTGGCGCTGGTCCGTCCAGGTTGTTCAACCTGCGAGTTGATGCTCTTGGCTGATGATGCGGCAGCCAGCGCAATGATCGCGCTAGCGGGCGAGTCTCAGTGAGCGAGGGCGGCGCGGACAGCGGGAATGACTTCGTGACCGAAGCGGCGACTGGACTCCGCCAGGACCTCCGGCGAAACGTTGCGACCGTGTCCCACGATGATGAAGTGGTCGAGTCCCAATCTGGCCAGGTCTAACAATCGCGCCGCGACCCGTTCAGAAGGGCCAACCACGCCGAAACGGTCCACGAAGTCGTCGGTGAGCGCCGCCTCGTGGTGAGCGCCGCTGCTCGCGTGGGCCTGAAGGTCGTAATGATCGCGGAGGTTCTGCGCAACCGCACGGTCGCGCTCCGGCAATGAGCGCATGACCTGCGTATCCATGGTAGAAAAGCGGGCGTAGACGCTCAGACGCCCGCGAACAAGCTCGCGTGCACGACCAATGTCCGGATGGGCGACCGCGTTGATGTAGGCTCCCAGCGACAGCTGGTGCTGGCCCGAGCGACGGACCAGCGCAATCGCGTCCTGGAGACGGTTGGCGTCGGCGCCGACTGATAACGTGACGCGGTCGGCGAGCTTCGCGGCAAGCTCGATCACGCGTGGACCGGTTGCGGCAATCCCGATTGGCAC
>JAFAPL010000997.1 GCA_019247135.1 Chloroflexota bacterium
GACCGCAGCATGCCGAGGGGCGCTGGTCTACTCCACCAGCGCGAACAGCCGCGCCGGTGCGCCTTCAGTACCCGCCAGCTTGAAGAACGGCGCGAAGAACTGGATGGAGTGCGCTCCCCTGAGCGCGCCCAGATTGGTGGCGCCTTCGACGATGACGATGTCGTTGCCGAGCAGCTCACGGTGCACGACGAAGTCCTCAGACGTGAAGTCGGCAAAACGCGCTTTGTATTCCTCGAAGAAATCGAAGACCACCGCCGAAGGCCGCCGCGCGACCAGCCAGCGAGCGGCGTCGAGGTCCAGATATGGCGAGCGGGTGAAATAGTCCGGAAAGGTTCCGTACATGCGGTCCGTCCAGCCGGTGTGGAGGAGTGCGATATCGCCCGCATGCAGCCCGGGATCGGCGGCCTCCAGGCCACTGGCCGTCACCGGTTGGCTCTCATCCACCTGCGACAGGTCGAACAGCGCACCGCGGCCGATCACTCGCTCGAGCGGAGTCTCCAGCATGCTCCGCCCGCCGGCGAAGCAATGCAAGGCAGAGTCCACATGTGCTCCGGTATGCAAGCTCTCGTACATATGGCTGACTTGCCAGAAGCCCGGACCACGTCGCTTGGGCTCCAGCTCCACGCGAACGTCCGTCGATGGCGGCCCTTTCGTTTCGGAAGTGACCGTGACTGACAGGTCCACGATTCGCGGGCTCATGGCGCCACCGCCAGCGGCGTGGTTTCAGCGAGGTCGCGAGCTCCCGGCCCGGCCAGAAACCGGCCGTAACCGGGTTCCGCGACCGGCCGTCCGTCTTCGGCCACCAGACGTCCACGGCAGAAGGTCTTCACCACGCGGCCCGTGACACGCCGTCCCGCGTATGGAGTCCAGCCCGCCCGCGACACAATCCTGACGTCCTCCAGTACGCGTTCCGCTCCGAGGTCCACCAGCACCATGTCGGCATCGGAGCCAACCTCCAGGCTCCCCTTGCGTGGGAACAGACCGTACAGACGCGCCGGGCTCTCGGCCACCAGCTCAACCACTCGCTCCAACGCAAGGCGGCCCTCCGCAACGGCCGACAGCAACAATGTCAGCGTCGTCTCGACGCCGGGCAAACCGAAATGCACATCCCAGATCGAGCCCTCGACCTTTTGCGCGCGCGTCGCGGGCGCGTGGTCTGCCGAGATATGGCTGATCGGGCCGTTCGCCACGTAGCGCCACATGTCGTTCTGGTCACTTGCCGATCGGATTCGCGCGGGTGGTGTGAACTTGCGCAAACCAGCCCAGTCCAGGACCTCGTGCTCGTACAGGTACAGGTACTGCGGACATGTCTCCAGCAACAGGCGTGCGCCGAGCTTCCGCTCTCGGTCGAGCAGCTCCACACTACCTGGCTGGCTCACGTGGGCGGCGATGGCACGCACACCGGAGATGCGCGCCAGGAATGCCATGGTGTTCAGCGCCGTCAGCTCTGCCTCGCGGCTGCGCCACTCCGGGATCACGCCTGGATCGATACGGCCGGCGGCGCGCAAGGCTCGCTCGTTGTCGGCGGTCATCGTCTCGTCTTCGCAGTGGACGAGGCAGAGCGCGTCGAGGCGTGCCAGCTCACGAAACAACCGCAACAGGTGCGCGGCATCATGTCCGGGGACGCCGTGGGTGGTGCACGTAAAGACCTTGAAGAAGGTGACTCCGGCGCGCCACAGCGCTGCACAATGATGGACTTCTTCCGGCCAGGCGTGGGCCGCCAGCCCAAAATCGATGAGCGAGCGCCGTCGCAGGTGCTCGATCTTCTCCGTCAACAACCCGACTGAACGCACGGGATGGCCGTGGGTGTGTTCGATGACAGTCGTGACGCCACCCACCGCGGCCGCGGAGCTGCCGGTGATGAAGTCCTCGCGCGAGGTATCGCCCGGGTCCTGGAAGTGGACGTGCCCATCCACCATGCCTGGAAGCAGAAACAGTCCACTCGCGTCGATCTGACGGTCCGCGTCCAGACGGTCGGCGGTGACGGCGGCAATCCGCTCGCCCTGTACGTACACGTTCGCGCGCCGCCGACCACGGGGCGTCACCAGCGTCGCGTCTCGAATCGCCAGCTCGTACATAGCTCAGCTCGCGACGCGCAGGACCACTCGACCCACCGCTGCACCGCCAACCAGGCGCTCGAACGCCGAGTTGGCGTCTTCCAGGTCGAGCACGCAGTCGACCGCCGGCCGGATCGCGCCGCGGCTCGTCAACTGGATGACGCGTGCCAGCTCATCGCGCCTCACGTACCGCGACCCGAGATAACTGACCTCACGCAGAACCGTCTCGGCGCTGGACACTCGCCGCGTATCGCCCCATACGTAGCCGACCATCACCACCCGGCCGGCGGGCCGCACCGATTGCTCGGCCAGCGCGAGCGACTCGTCCACTCCCGCGCAGTCTACTGCGAGGTCCGCACCGCCGTTGGTCAGATCGCGCATGTGCTCAGCGGCGTCGGCAGCTGCGGTGACGACGTGTGTCGCACCGACATTGCGGGCGGCTTGCAGCTTACGCTGGTCGACGTCCACCGCGATAACGGCCGCGCCTGCAGCTCGTGCAACCTGCACCGCCTGCAGGCCCACACCGCCGGCTCCGATGATGGCGACTGTCTCGCCGGGCGCGACGCGACCTCGGGTCACCACTGCTCGATAGCTGGTGCCGGTGGCGCACGACAGCGCGGCAGCCTGTTCGTCAGGGATATCGTCCGGCAGCGGCAGGACGTACGCCTGGGGAACGACCAGGTACTCCTGGAATCCACCGGGTGAGGTGAATCCGACCCAGCCTCGCAGATCCTGGCAGACCGTCTCATCGCCGGCGCGACAGCTCCGACACGTACCGCAGGTCCAGTAGTTGTAGACGATGACTCGCTGACCGATTCGCAGCTGCGTTACTCCAGGTCCTGCTTCGGCGATGTCCCCGACGATCTCGTGGCCTGCGACGTGGGGCAGCCGGAGCGTAGCCGAATACGGCATGCGGCCAGTCGCCGTCTTGTAATCCGAATAGCAGACGCCGCAGGAGCGAATCCGTATCAGCACGCTGCCGTCGTTCGGACGAGGGACTGGCAGCTCCACTGGCTCCAGCGGCCGCGTGTAATCCACGACCGCCATTGCACGCATCGTCGCCATCAACCGACCCCCAGATAACGTTGTTTGACATCGGCATTGGTCGCCAGCGCGGTGGGTGTGTCGCGAAAGACGATTTGTCCGCGATCCAGCACGTGGATTTCGTCCGCCAGCCGGAGTGCCAATCCGAGGTTTTGCTCGACCAGGAAGATGCTGAGGCCGGCCGCCTTCAGCTCCAGCAACTGTTCACCGAGCTGCTGCAGGACGATCGGTGCGAGACCTTCTGATGGCTCGTCCATCAGGAGCAGGCGCGGATTGCCCACGAGCGCGCGGGCAATGGCCAGCATCTGCTGCTCGCCGCCGCTGAGCGCGCCAGCCCGGGCGTGCTTGCGCTCG
>JAFAPL010001117.1 GCA_019247135.1 Chloroflexota bacterium
AGCCGCTGTCGCTGGCCAGGTCGACTCGCCCCTCGACAAACGCCTTGATGTACTCCTGATGCACGGCCGGGTCTGCGTCATCGACCATCGAGCGGAACTTGTAGACGAGGAATTCGCGGACGTCCCACACAACGTGTCCGGAGCAGAATCTCGGCCTGACGCCAACTCGCCGCTGCGTGAACAACACTGGACCTGACGAGTCGAGCTTGATACACACGGCGATGAGGAGGAGCAGCGGCCAGAGGCACACAAGCAAAAGCAACGTGAGCGCTACATCCATACACCGCTTGGATCTGAAGTACAGCTCACTCTGCTTGCCTGGATCGGGGATGATGCGCGGGCGAACACCACCACTTATCAGGTCCGGACGCGCAAGGACGTCGGTCATGCAGTGGAGGACGCTTGCGTGTAGTAGGTATAGCTGCGGTCTTCAGGAGCGGCCCGGTTCAGGACAACGCTGATCGCCCTGGCGCGTGCCGCGAGTAGCTGCTCGCGCGCGGTCCACAGGGCCTCCGCGCTCGCCTGCGCGCGTCTCACCACCAGCAAGACACGATCGGCGACCGGCACGAGCGCAAGTGCGTCGACTACTGCCAGCAACGAGGGCGAATCCAGCAGCGCAACGTCGTAATGCTCGAGCAATTCGTCCAGGCACGTGCGCATTTTCATAGCACCAATCAGCTCGGCCGGATTCGGGGGGATAGGTCCACTGGTGATGACATCCAGCCCCGGAATGTGGCTCCTCTGCGCAATGCAATCAAGGCTGACCTGTCCATCGAGATAGCTGCTCAACCCAACATCATTCGGTAGCGAGAACATCTTGTGTTGGGCGGGCAATCGCAAGTCGCAATCGACAATGGCAACCGTACGGCCGCTCGTGGCGAAGAGGACGCCAAGATTCGCGACCACTGTCGATTTGCCCTCCTCTGGCACAGCACTCGTCACGAGAACCACACGCGGTGACGCCGTGTGCCTGGGGTCGAAAAGCTCTGTAGAAACGCGGCGGAGCGCCTCCAACTCGGGCGAGTTTGTCTGGAAGAACGTCTGGCTGCGCGAGATCGGGGCGACCGGCAGAGCGGCCAGGATCGACTCCTCCACGACCTCCTCGAGGTGACGGGTCGTGTAGACGCGCGTATCCAGATTTTCAACCACAAACGCCAGCGCCGTTCCACCAACCAGGCCGACCACGAGAGCTATCGCCATGTTCAGCGCCCTGCGCGGCAGAGCTGGACTTTCGGGCACCCTGGCGGGCTCCAGCACGCTGATGGATTCGGCGCGCAAGGTCTCCAGGAGCCGCGCTCGCTCGTACTGGTCCGACAGACGGGCAAATTGCTGCTGCTTCAGATCCAGCGTGCCGCGCGCCGTGGCGTCATTGGCACCGGGCGCTTGCTGCAGCTCATTCTGAAGCTCGGAAAGCTGGCCGCCGAGGGTCTCGCGTGCACTCGCCGCGGGGCTGCTTTCGAGTTGCGCGATATCCGCTACCAGGATGTCTGCCACCGCATTTGCTGCCGCCGCGGCCACTGACGGATCTTCGTTCTGCACGCTGATGACCATCAAGTCTGTATTCGCTGGCAGGTCGACTTTCACCTGCGGGGCCTGACGCATACCGAGTCGCCCGCGCACGTCGTCCAGCACGCGCTCAGTTGTGGCGAGCCTGGAGTAGGTGTTCATCACGCGCGTGACGTACATGACGCTGTCAGAGCTGACCGAGTCCGTCGCGAGGTTGGCGGCATTGCTGAAGCGCAGCGTTGTGGACGCGACGTACAGCGGGCGCATCAGGACTGTCCCGATGCCGACTACAGCCAGCGTCACCACCGCGGTGATGGCGATGATTCGCCAGCGGCGACGCAGAATCGCGAGATAACTACGCAGCTCCACTCGCGTAGGCCCCCATATGCAGGCCCAGCCCCTAGAACCCAGCGCCGAGCGAATCAGCCTGCTTGTGAGCCGCCAGCTCGCAATAAATTCGCCAGAAGTGTCGCCAGAAAATGAGTCATCAACGCTGCTTCCCCCGATCTAACGCGAGCGCGACTCCAATCCCCAACTCGGATTATGTCGCCCGCGAACATAGCGGGTGGTTGAGAGCTGGTTGAGATCGGGTTTGGCCGCGGTTGAGCGCACCCGTCCGATCGCGGTGGTAGCGTTGATGGTGTGCGCAGGATCAGCCGCGCTCTGATCACCACCGCATCACGCTCGGCTACCCTGGCGCGGCTGGCGTCAGCTTTCGACCGCCACACTCCGCATCCCCCTTGGAGCCTACCGGTGTTGACGTACCATCGCGTGGACCGGAGTCAGTCGCGGAGCGACCTGGACCCCATTCTGCTGAGCGCCACGCCCGAGGTTTTCGCGGAACACGTGCGTCTGATCGCAACCGAGTATCAC
>JAFAPL010000171.1 GCA_019247135.1 Chloroflexota bacterium
GCGCAATCGACCTGGACGCCGACGCTGGCGGCAGATTCCTGTACGTCCAGATCGGTGGCAACGGCAGCGTGGGCGCGTTCAGGGTCAATGCGGATGGCAGTTTGACGTCGATCGGAGCGGTTGGCAGCAGCAGCACTCAGGAAGGCATCGTCGCCCTCTAGCGGGTTTCTAAGAAGCCGAGGCCGTTCGTGCCGAGCCCGTCGAGGCACGAACGGCTTCTTGGCGTGCCCACGTAGTAGCCGCCGAATGGCACACTAGGTGTGTCGGGATGGATCGCAATCGAACGCTAGGCGTTATTGAGACCGGCACGTACGACTTGCTGGTGATCGGTGGCGGCATTACCGGGGCTGGGGTTGCACGCGAAGCCAGCTTGCGAGGTTTGCGCGTCGCTCTGGTGGAGGGTCGAGACTTCGCGTCGGGTACCAGCAGTCGGTCGACCAAGCTCATCCACGGTGGTTTGCGATATCTCAAGCAGTTCGATTTCCGACTCGTGGCCGAGGCAGTTCGGGAGCGGCAGTTGCTGCTGCGTATGGCGCCGCACCTGGTGCAGGCCACGCCGTTCATGTTCCCGGTGTATCGCGGTGATCCCGATAGCCTTCTTGCGCTACGCGCCGGGCTCTTCGTGTACGACCTGTTTGCCGGGTTGCGAGCGAGCGTCCCGCACCGCATATTCGCACCCGAGCAAGTGCTGGGTCGCGAGCCATGGCTTCGACGCGACCGCCTGATTGGCGGCGCGCTGTACACAGATTCGCGCACCGACGATGCGCGGCTGACGCTGGCGGTGCTGGAGTCAGCGACGCGACATGGAGCGGCGGCCGGCAATTACCTCGAGCTGGAAGCATTGTTGCGTCTGGCATCCGGCCGCCTGGCGGGCGCACGCGTGCGGGACACCCTGACCGGCCGCTGCTACGAGGTGCGCGCGACACGGGTGCTCGCGGCCGTCGGTCCCTGGGCTGATTTCGTTCGTCGGCTCGACGATCCCGCGGCGCCGCCCATCCTGCGTCTGACCAAGGGTGTACACGTCGCGGTTGCGCGCGAGCGACTGCCTGTTGGAGATGCAGTCGTGATGCGCAGTCGGGATCGTGACCGACGAATGATGTTTGCGATTCCGCGCTGGCGGTCTACCTATCTTGGAACCACGGACACGGATTTCGACCAGGACCCGGATCGAGCGACAGCCGAGTCGTCGGACGTCGAGTACATTCTCGAAGCGACGAACGGCTGGTTTCCAGGTGCGAATCTGACGGACGACGATGTCGTGAGCACGTGGGTCGGTCTGCGACCGCTGGTTCGCCCGAGTCGCGCGGCAAGCCCATCGGCCGTGTCGCGTGACTACCAGTTGTTCCAGAGTCAGTCCGGGCTCGTGAGCGTGGGCGGAGGAAAGCTGACCGCCTTCCGGGCTATGGCAGAGCACATTATCAGCGAGCTGTTTCCCGGCTCCGATGGAGCACGTGTGCGCGCGGCGAGCATGGCGGCTCTGCCCGGTGCGGACGGAGTGCTGCCAACCACAGCCGACTGGCACCAGCTTGCCGGCCGCACTGGAGCGTCACCTGAGGAAGTTCAAGCATGGTGTGGAATGTATGGCGCCTCGCTGAACGAGCTCAGTGCCCTGTTCCCACAAGACCAGAGTGGCGATCCGGGGCTCGACTGGCATCGCGCCATGACGCGCTACGGCGTGCGTTATGAGATGGCGCAACGGCTGGAGGACGTGTACCGGCGTCGGACCGGGCTGATGCTGTTCACTCGCGACAACGGGCGGGGGTGGTTAGATCCGCTGGCGGACGAGATGGCGTTACTGCTGGGCTGGTCGGCTGAGCGGAAAAACGAGGAGATCCGACGTACACGCGCGGAAATGGATGCGATGTTCGCGTATCGAGGAGAAGTGAAAGAGCGCGCATGCGCAAACCGACGTATGTAGCAGCCATCGACCAGGGAACGACCAGCACGCGGTGCATGATTTTTGGTCAGGCGGGCGAGGTGATCGGGATCGACCAGAAGGAGCACCAACAGATTTACCCCCGGCCGGGCTGGGTCGAGCACAACCCGGAGGAGATCTGGCAGCGCACGCAGGAGGTCGTGCAGGGCGCGCTCACCAGGAGCGGACTGGAGCGCGACCAGATCGTCTGTGTCGGCATCACGAATCAGCGGGAAACAGCTGTCGTCTGGGACCGAGGGACGGGGAAACCCATCTACAACGCGATTGTCTGGCAGGATACCCGGACCGATCAGATCGTCAACGAGCTCGGCCGCCAGGGCGGCGGTCAAGATCGTTTTCGAGCCAAGACTGGTCTGCCGCTCGCGACGTATTTCTCCGGCCCAAAGGTCCGCTGGATGATGGATAACGTACCGGATGCTCGCCCCGCCGCGGAAAAGGGTGAGTTGCTGTTCGGCACCATGGATACGTTCTTGATCTGGTGGCTCACCGGTGGCCCGAATGGCGGCGTACACGTGACGGACGTTACCAACGCGTCCCGCACCATGCTGATGGACCTGCGTACGCTGGATTGGGACGACGAGCTGCTCGAGATGATCGGCGTTCCACGAGGTATGCTGCCCAGCATCCGCTCCTCGAGCGAGGTGTACGGAAAGGCGACCGGCGCATTCGAAGGAATACCGGTGGCGGGCGATCTCGGCGATCAGCAAGCAGCCACCGTCGGTCAGGCGTGTTACAGCGTGGGTGAAGCCAAGCACACGTACGGCACCGGTAATTTCATGCTCCTGAATACCGGCACAGAGCTGGTTCCGTCCAGGAGTGGATTGCTCACGACGGTTGCGTACAGATTGGGTGAGCAACCGGTGGTGTATGCGCTCGAGGGCTCGATCGCCATCACGGGAGCGCTCGTGCAATGGCTGCGTGACAATCTCGGAATCATCAACAGCTCCGCGGAGGTGGAGGCGCTGGCGCGGACGGTTACCGACAACGGCGGGATCTATTTCGTGCCGGCGTTTTCAGGTCTGTTTGCACCGTACTGGAGGAGCGATGCGCGCGGCGTGATCGTCGGTATGACGCGCTACGTCAACAAGGGCCACGTCGCGCGCGCGGCACTCGAGGCAACGGCGTACCAGACGCGCGAAGTCGTGGATGCGATGGAAGCCGACTCCGGCGTGCACCTGACGGCCCTGAAAGTCGACGGTGGAATGGTCTACAACGACACGTTGATGCAGTTCCAGGCGGACGTGCTCGGGGTTCCCGTGATTCGGCCGAGAGTCGCCGAGACGACGGCACTCGGCGCGGCCTACGCGGCCGGGCTGGCGACCGGGTACTGGTCCAACCTGGAACATCTGCGGCAGAACTGGGGTGTCGATCGCGAGTGGCAGCCCAGCATGGACACGCGGAAACGCGACGAGCTGTACCGCGACTGGAAGCGCGCGGTGGAACGCTCGTTCAATTGGGCGGTTTAGCCACGCCTCGGCGCTCGCGTAGGTTGGCGCAAACTCCCCAGCGCATTCAGGCCGCGCAAAACGCCCCGCGAGGTAAACAACGCGACCGAAAAGATCAGAAGCGCTACAAGTGCAATGCGCCATACTCCGTATCACTCGTCAATCCGCAGCCTGATGTGCCTGACTGAGCAACCGACTATTGTCGAGTTGGATACCCGCTTACGACCGCGCACATCGACCTCTTCGAGCCGTGGCCCCGATGGCACATCAGTCAGATCGAACTTAGCTGGACTCAGGTAGGCGATGGCTGAGTGGCGGCGCGGATTGTACAAGCATTCGATGTAGTCGAAGACCGCCATGTGTGCCTGTGTATGCGTGCGCCATTGACTGGGGTCCATGAGCTCGCACTCGAGCGAGACGAAGAACGATTCGCATCGATGATTACGGCAGATACTCGAAACCGTGCCACGTCGGCGCACAGGTGATATCCGCGCACCACAGGGCGTCTGGCCGGCTGGCGGTGAGGTGGCGCTGCACCAGGTCGTCACTGACTTGAGCCAGTTCGTCGCGTCGGGTCGTGCGCCCGCCGACGACCGCAGACTCCACGCAGTTGTGCCATGCGCAGCGGCCGTTGCGGGAGGACACACAGGGACGCATGGAGCGGAGGCGGAAGCGTGAATATCGCAACAGTCGTCGGCATCGAGCGCCACGGCAGCGCGAGCCGCGCCGGGTGCCCGCGCGGTCCGGTTCGCGTCCCTGCGCACACGCATGTGGCGCGAGCGGTGGATGTACCTGTTCCTTGCCTTCTTTCCTGGTATTCCGCTACTTGCCGTTCCTCGGCAAGCGTCGCCTTTCGCTGTACGAGGTTGCCGCGATCGACCGCGCCAATAGCTGGCAAAGACTGCGCTACATCACCTAGCCGGGGATACGCGGAGTGATCGTGCTGCTGCTCATCCTCCGAGTGGCAACGACGCCGAACACC
>JAFAPL010000241.1 GCA_019247135.1 Chloroflexota bacterium
AGACCCGATCGAGTTCGTGGAGCACCACATTCGCCAGCACGCATGAGATCACACCTCCGGCAATGTTGCAAAACGGCTTCCTGAGTTCTCGATAACGCTCCCGCGGTCGCGGTTGCGGCCCGCCTATGGCGACGGGTTTCAAGGCGCCCCGTTGCGCTGCGGCGCGCTCATCGGAGGCGACGGTGCGGACGACTGAGTTGGGATTGGGGCAATCGGAGCCGGTAGGTGAGACGGCATTGAGACGCGTGGGTGCCTACCGGTGTCGCCAACGCTGGGCGTACTGTACGCCGCGTATAGATGCAGGTCGCGGCATGGCGCCGGCTGGTGGTTGCACTCGATCATGCGCTGAGCAATGGCGCCGTCGGCTGGCGGGTCTGGCCGGGTGGGGCAGCGTGAACTTGAGTTCTGATCGGCCAGGCTGGGGCAGCGACGTGCCCGATCGAGCGCCGAGGACACCAGCCGAACTGGAGGTGCGGCGGGTGTACGAGCCGAGTCGGTTGGCTGCCGTGTACCTGTCGGCCGCCTACGCACGCGTCGTCCCGTGCCGACGGCGGCCAGCGCGAGCGGCAGTGGCGTCCGAGTTGGCAAGCGTATCGCGCGTCGTCGATGACCGCCGTCAGATAGTGGGTGGCGCGGCGCCGCGAGCGAGCTAGGAGATGGACGTGGCGTCTACACGGGAGCCGAGGCGGAGCGTCGTTCCGGACCTGGTGGAATTACGGGAATCGTTGGGGCTCACCCAACGCGAAGCGGCCATGTTGCTGGAGGTGGCCATCAACACCTGGGCGCGTTGGGAACGTGGCGAGCTGGGTGTGCACCCGGAACGAGCGCGCCAGATGCGACGCCTGCAGCAGTTGGTCGAACGCTACGGCCAGAGCCCATTGTGGGGCCTTGGGGTAGCCGGCTTGCGGGACGTCCTCGACGGGATGACGGTCCCCGAGGCGCTCGACGTACGCGGCTTGGACCGGTACGGCGCACTCAAACGCGTCAGCTGACCACCAACTCATCACAGAAGGAGGGGTCGAGGTCATGGGTATCGATCGCTCATGGTTCAACCCGGCCGGGATGAGACCGCCGCATGCCTGAGATCCTGGCGGCGCTGTATGCCCGCGTGTCATCCGAACAGCAAGCCGATGAGCACACGATCGACAGCCAGGTCGCGGCGTTGCGGACACGCGTCACCGAGGATGGGCTCTCACTGGCGGCCGAACGCAAGTTCCTGGACGAGGGCTACAGCGGCGCAACGTTGGTTCGTCCAGCGCTCGAGCGACTGCGCGATCTGATTGCCGCGGGCGGCATCGACCGCCTCTACGTGCATTCACCGGATCGATTGGCGCGCCGGTATGCGTACCAGGCGCTGCTGCTCGATGAGTTCCAGGCAGCCGGGGTAGAGGTCGTCTTTGTCAATCGCAGCCTGGGCCAATCACCAGAAGATGAGTTGCTCCTGCAGGTCCGGGGCATGGTCGCTGAGTATGAGCGTGCCAAAATTCTGGAGCGCAGTCGACGTGGCAAACGGCACGGCGCACAGGTCGGGATGGTGAGCGTCTTGGGCGGTGCACCCTATGGCTACCGCTACATCAAGAAGGATGAAGGTGGCGGGGCCGCCAGGTTCGAGATTGTGCTCGATGAAGCCCGCGTCGTCCGACAGGTGTTCCAGTGGGTTGACCAAGAGCGGGCCACGATCGGCGAGGTCGTCCGCAGGCTCACTGCCGGCCAGGAGCGCACGCGCATGGGCCGGACGGTCTGGGACCGGACGACCGTGTGGGACATGCTCAAGAACCCGGCGTATATGGGCATGGCTGCCTTTGGCAAGACGCAGGCTGGGCCCTTGGGGCCACGGCTCCGGGCACAACGTGGGCGGCCCCTCCAGCCGCGTGATGCGAGAAGCCAC
Source organism: Chloroflexota bacterium (assembly GCA_019247135.1). Next base: position 1,889 of record JAFAPL010000241.1, read on the forward strand.
CGGGACACGCCCGTGGAGGACTGGCTGCATATCCCCGTACCGCCGATCGTGGATGCCGCCGTTTTCGCTGCCGTGGACGAGCAACTCCAGGAGAACCGGCGTCGTGCCCGGCTCGGTCTACGCGGAGCAAAATACTTGCTGCAGGGTTTGGTGCGTTGTGCCCAGTGCGGCTACGCGTACTACGGCAAGGCGATCAGCCCGTCGGCCCGCAAGCACCATCCGCGCCACTACGCGTACTACCGCTGCGTCGGCACCGACGCCTATCGGTTCGGAGGTGTACGCGTGTGTGACAACCACCAGATCAGAACGGATCTGCTGGACCTAGCGGTGTGGCGGGAGGCCAGTGCGCTGCTTGAGCAGCCCCATCGTTTGGAGCAGGAGTACCAGCAACGACTGACCGTCGGCAGCGAGCAGGAGACCGAACGCACCACGGTCGAGCGGCAGCGTGACAAACTCCGACAGGGCCTGGCACGCTTGATCGACAGCTACACCGAGGGCTACCTCGAGAAACCGGAATTTGACTCACGCATTACCCGGCAGCGCGAACGCATCGCCGCGCTGGACGAGCAAGTGCGTCAACTCGCGGACGCGGAGACGCTCCAACACGAGCTGCGGCTGCTGATTGGTCGGTTGGAAGACTTCGCCGCTCAGGTGGAGGAGGGCCTCGAGACCGCTGATTGGCTCACCCGCCGCACGATCATTCGCACGCTCGTCAGCCGCGTCGAGATCGACCACGCGAAGGTGAACGTCGTGTTCCGCGTACCGCCGGCCCCTTTTGTGGCTAGCCCCGATCCGCTCGATCGGGGCGTTTTGCAACGTTGTAGGAGGCGTGATCGATGACCCTTGCGGTGTCCCTCGATCTCCTGGCACAAGCGTGCCATCCTGCTGCTGGAGCGGGGCTTTCAACCAGCGTTCCACGTACAGCAAGATCCACCGCTCGTCCGTGTGTCGACGTACCGCTCGCAGCATGAGCTCGTGGGGAACAGAATCGAAAAAGGCTTGGATATCGAGATCGATCACCCAGTTCCTTCTCCAGCAGCGCTCGCGGCAGACCCCGACCG